>CAZIBT010000009.1:0-1476 GCA_964537435.1 uncultured Nautiliales bacterium
TATTATCGGTTCGGTTATCGGATTTATAGGTATGCTTAGAGTGTTTAGATACATATTTTTGTTAAAACCGATTAAAAAATTTGAAAAAGTAGGCGGATTTAAGCTATTTAGCGTCTATTTATTGGCTTTGACATCTTTTATTTTGGGAATTTTCCCAAATTACATAATAAAATTTATAAACAGCGCAATTTATAAAACATTTGTTTTAAGTGTGCCTGATGTTCATTTTAATTTGTTAATGCCGACAAGTGTTTTGATTATGAGTATTGGAGCAATAATTGTATTTTTCTTTGGAAAAAAAGCGAAAATTGCAGGAATTACAGCTGCATTTTTTTCTTTTTTGGCTTTGCTTAATACATTGACGCTTTCATTTAATTTAGGTAGTTTTTTTGCGGATTTAACTCTTTTTATGGCTATACTCAATTTTTCGTATGCAGCTAAATATATGGACCATTATCATAAACCTTACAGATTTTTTGCTAATTTTATGATTATGATTGTTGGAATTTTAGGTGTTGTTTTGAGTAAAAATATTTATTCCGCCTTTTTTTACTGGGAAATTATGGGAGGATGGGCGTTATATATCGCCCTTGTTCATGAGGAAGATGCTTATTCTATCAGGGAAGCTAGCAAATATTTAATTTACAATTTGGCAGGTGCCGGTATTTTAATGATAGGTTTTGCTACGATTTTAAAATATGGCTTTACTTTTGATGTTTTTAAAACTCTGCCTCTAAACAACTGGACACTTGTGGCAATAGTTTTACTTACAATTGGATTTTTGGCAAAAGCAGCTCAATTTCCGATTAGGATAGATTATCAAATGCATCCAAAACCAGCCCCTACTCCTATTAGCGGATATATTTCATCTGTTATGCTAAAAACTGGGCCTTTTATGCTTATTAAGGTTTTTTATTTAATAATATTTTCCGCCGCACTTTTAAGGCTTGCTACAATTGAGCCAATAGCTCATTTTGCCGCAATTATTGGTGCGATAACTATAATTATGGGAGCGTCTTTTGGTCTTCTTACAAATAGTATGAAAAGGCTTTTGATATTTTTAACGGTAGGCGAGATAGGCTATATTATTACCGGTATTTCCCTTTTAACATCCGAAGGTTTTGCGGGGGGAATGCTGCATTTGATAAATCATATGTTTTTTAAAGATCTTTTATTTTTAAGCGCAGGTGCGATTTTTTATAAAACGGGCGTTGATTCTCTTGATGAAATAGGCGGACTTGCCAAAAAAATGCCTATTACATTTATAACTTTTTTGGTTGCCATATTTTCAACGGCTGGTGTTCCTTTATACAGTGGATTTGTATCAAAATGGATGATATATCATGCACTTTTACAAAAAGGTTATGTATTTTTGGCTATTTTGACGTTGCTTGGAAGTATAATGATTTTGCTTGTTTTCGTTAAGTTCCTGCACAGTGCGTATTTTGGAAAATTAAATAAAAAATATGAAAAAAT
>CAZIBT010000009.1:1576-14009 GCA_964537435.1 uncultured Nautiliales bacterium
AAACTTATGCTTGCATATGAAAGTGCTTTTATTATTATTGCAATAACAATAGCTTTATATGTAGGAGATGGCAAAGGTGTTTTTTCTCTTAAAAAGATAATTGATTATCAATTGCAACACGGGGCTTTTTTGTTCGATTGGAAAATGTGGCCGGCTTTTGTAGCTTTTTTAATTGTTTTATTAGCGGCTCTTGAAAAACCTCCTTTTGAAATTGCCCACCATAATGATGCGGATATAATGGATGGATATTTGATTGAATATAGCGGAGCTCCTTTGGCTCTTTTTGAAATAACATCAGCTTTGAAACTTTTGGTATTAAGTATTGTGTTTCAAATATTTTTCTGGCCTACAATATTAAGTGGAGATATGTTTATAAATTTTTTGTGGTTTGTAGTAAAGACAATTATTCTTTTGGGATTTATTGGAATAACCCATGCGACTTTTGCTTCGTATAGAGCCGATCAAGGTTTTAAATTTTTACTTAAAGTTCCTTTGGTTTTGGCAATAATCTCTCTCATTCTTGTTTTATTAAGCATTAAAGGATTAATATGAGTATTATAACCAGAAGTCCTTTTTTATTCAGAATTAATACGGGAAGCTGTAACGGGTGCGATGTAGAACTTGCCACAACGGCAATGATTCCAAGATATGATGTTGAAAGGCTCGGATGCAGATATACTGGAAGTCCCAAGCATGCAGATATTTTACTGGTTACTGGACCTATTACGGCAAGGAGCAAGTCTTATTTGGTTGAAGTGTTGGATGAACTTCCAAATCCTTTTGTAGTCGTAGCTGTTGGAACATGTCCTACAAGTTGCGGGATATTTAGAGATTCGTATGCAATAGAAGGTCCTCTTGATAAATATGTGCAAGTGGATGTAAATGTTCCCGGATGTCCTCCTAGACCTCAGGCAATAATAGATGGAGTTGCAAAGGCTCTTGAAATTTGGAAACAAAAAATAAGGAATCAAAAATGAGCGGTTTTTTAAAAATAGCAATAAGAAATTTATTAAAAGGACCTGTAACGGATCCTTATCCGTTTGGAAATACCTTTATTCCACAAAAATTAAGAGGAAAATTAAAAGTAGACGCATCGATTTGCACGGCTTGCGGGACGTGTCAGGAAGTTTGTCCATCAGGTGCGATATACATAAAAAAAGAAAATGACGTATATGTTCATACCACATGGTATAACACATGTTGTTTTTGCGGAAATTGTGAATTTTTTTGTCCTACTGGCGCAATAAAACTGACAAACGATTTTCATACTGCCAATACGAAAGAAGAAAAATTCAAATTTGTAACAATTGCCGCAATAAGTGAAAAAGAATGCCCTGTATGCGGCAATAAATTTGTTCCGGCTACGCTTCCTTTGATTGAAAAATCATATCCTCATCTAAATGATGAAATAAAAAATTTAATGAAATTATGCCCTGAATGTAGAAAAAAAGCTGCTTTTGAAAGGTTGTATCAATGAAAGAAACTCTAAAAAGAAAAATAATAGCCGAAATAAAAGATAGGCTTGATGAAGGTAATTATGAAATAAAAGATGAACTTGATTTATATGGAAATATTCAAATATGGCTTAAATTATTTGATAGAAAAGATATCCTTCATATTGCTCAAATTGTAAAAGATTTCGGTGGTAGGTGCGTAATTATCAGTGCTTATAAAAAAGATGATCATCATGTCCTAGTTTATCATTTGGATATTGACGGAATTTTACTTAACGTTGAGGTTGAACTTTTTGATAATACGGTTGATTCAATTACTCCTATTTTAAAATCTGCCGACTGGACGGAAAGAGAATTTAAAGAGATGTTTGGAATTAAACTTTTAAATCACCCAAATCCTAAAAGATTGTTTTTAGATGAGAGCATAGCTGAAGGGATTTTGGGTGAATATATGCCTCTCTCACAAGCAATGAATGGGGCAGCAACATGTAGTATGTGGGAAAAAATAGAAAGTGAAAGGCATAAAGATGAGCAAAACGACTAAAATACCAATAGGGCCTTTTCATATAGGATTGGAAGAGCCTATTTATTTTAAAATTGATTTGGAAGGCGAGAGTGTAAAGAATGTTGATATGATAAATGGGTTTGTTCACAGAGGTATAGAATATCTTGCAATGCAGAAAAACTTTTTTCAGAATTTGATTTTAACGGAGCGGGTATGTGCATTATGTTCGAATAACCATCCTTTTACATATGTTATGGCTGTTGAGAAAATAGCGAATATCAAACCGAGTAAAAGAGCTCTTTATTTAAGGGTGGTTGCAGATGAAGTCAAAAGAGTGGCTTCTCATATGTTTAATTTGAGTATGCTGGCGCATTTGGTCGGATTTCATACCCTAATGACACAAACAATGGAAGCTAGAGAAATTATGCAAGATATTAAAGAATCAATCTGGGGTAATAGGATGGATATGAGTGCCAATACCTTAACTGGTGTAAAATATGATGTAGATAAAGAACAGATTGATTATATTTTAAAAAGGTTAAAAGAGCTTGAACCGCAAGTCAATGAAATTATGGATGTTTATTTTAATAATAAAATTGTAAAAGCAAGAACAAAAGGTGTGGGAGTATTGCCTTATGAAGATGCTATTAGACTTGGTGTAACAGGTCCTACTGCAAGAGGAAGTGGGGTTATGAATGATGTTAGGATAAAAGCCCCGTATGCTGCGTATGATGAATTAAAACCTAAAATTATTATCGAAAAAGATGGTGATGTTTATTCAAGAATGAAAGTAAGATGGAGAGAGGTTAAGGATTCAATAAGACTTATAAGATTGGCTTTGAAAAATCTTCCCCAAGGAAAAGTTGTTTTACAAAAAAGACCTCATATTCCAGCCGGAGAAGCAGTAAGCAGAAGTGAAGCTCCAAGGGGTGAGCTTATTTATTATCTTAAAACAAACGGTTTGCAAAAACCTGAGAGAATGAGATGGAGGGTTCCTACATATATGAACTGGGAATCTTTAAGGGTGATGATTCCAGGCAATAAACTCACGGACGTTGCTGTTATTTTCAACAGTATTGATCCTTGTATTTCATGCACCGAAAGATGATTTAGTGAGTAGTAAGTAGTTGCTAGTAGGTAGTTAAAATAGCAACAAATATACCAATAACCAATATATCAATAACAATAAAGGAGATTTGATGGCTAATAAATTTATTTTTGCAGATCCTAAAAAATGTATAGGTTGTCTAAATTGCGAGCTTGCTTGTGCCGCAAGTCATATGGGTGTAAGTCTGGATGAGGCGTATGAGAATGGGCTTGAAGGTGAAAAGTTAATTCATCGAAACGAAGTGATTAAAAAAGCGAATTTAACCGCTCCTATGCAATGTATGCAATGCGAAGATGCTCCTTGCGTTAAAGCATGCCCTATAAATATCATCGTTTATGAAAATAATTATGTCAAAATTTATGAGGATGATTGTATTGGGTGTCGAAGTTGTGCAATAGTCTGTCCTTTTGGAGCAATTGTAATGGCAAATAGAGAAGCTCATAACCAAAATGTTACCAATTTGGTAGCTGTAAAATGCGATTTGTGTGGAGGAGAGGAAGGCAAACAGGCTTGTGTTAATGTATGCCCAACTGAGGCTATTGAATTGATTGATTATGATAATTATAAAAAGAAAAAACAACAAAAAGCTTTTGAGAGTTTAAATGCATGAATTAAGTGTTGTCCAATCTATGATGAAAGTAGTTGAAAAACATGCAAAAAATAAAGAAGTTGCAAAAGTGGTGGTTAAAATAGGCAAAATGAGCGGAATTGAGCCTTATTTTTTAAAAGAAAGTTTTGATTTTTTTAAAGAAAATACCATTTGTAAAAATGCAGAGCTTGAAATAATAGAATGCGAAATAAAAATAAAATGTGATTCCTGCGGAGCGGAAAGTGAAATTGAAGATTTTGATTTTAGCTGTCCCGAGTGTGGAAGTTTGAAAACCAAGATTATATCCGGAGAAGAGATGCATATAGAATATATAGAGATAAAGGAGTAATTAATGAAAAGAAAATTCAGGGAAATTCCAAAACAAATTCAAAGAAAAAGACCTGCTGATGAAAGAATTAAAGATTTTTACCCAGTTTATATTGAATTTAACGATGATGAAGCAAAAAATCAGGCCCAAAGATGTATTACATGTCCTATTGATATAATGAGAGGATTAGATAGTGAATTTCAATTTTGCAGAACAGGTTGTCCTCTTAATAATTATATACCCCAATGGATTAAAGCCGTAAAAAAAGGAGATATCAAAAAAGCTTTCAAACTCAGCAATGAAATGTCTCCTTTTCCTGAAATTTTGGGAAGGGTTTGTCCTCATGATAATTTGTGTCAGGGAAGTTGCACTATTGCTAAAACTGAACATGGAAGTGTTGCAATCGGTGCAATTGAAGTGTATTTAAATGAAAAAGCGTTTGAAATGGGCTTAAAACCTTATTATGGAGAAGATAAAAAAAGGAAAAAAAGGGTTGCAATTATAGGTAGTGGGCCTGCTGGAATGAGTTGTGCTACTTTTTTATTAAGAGAGGGTGTAAATGTGGAAATTTTTGAAAAAAGCGACAGGCCCGGAGGTCTTTTGACATACGGTATTCCTAATTTCAAAATAGACAAAAACGTTATTTTCAGAAGATTCGAATGGATGAAAAAAGCAGGGCTTAAACTTCATTTAAATAAACCTATTGAAACAAAAAATGATATGAAAAAACTTCTTGATGAGTTTGATGCAATTTTTATCGGAGTTGGGGCTCCAAGTGGCAGAAGTGCCAGAATGAAAAATGAGGATGCAAAAGGCGTCTATCATGTAATGGATGTATTGACTAGATCCCAAAAAATTATTTTCGAGGATTTTGACGAATGTGATTTGGAAGGCAAAAGAGTTGTTGTTCTTGGTGGAGGAGACAGTGCTATGGATGCTGTTAGGACGGCTGTTAGAAGAGGAGCAAAAGAAGTTACGTGCGTATATAGAAGAGATGAAGAAAATATGCCGGGAAGTAAAAAAGAGGTAATTAATGCAAAAGAAGAGGGAGTTAAATTCAAATTTTACACGGCACCAAAAGAAGTAAAGGTAAATGAAAATAATGAAGTTATAGGGCTTGTTTGTCAAAAAACAGAACTGGGAGAACCTGATAGCAGCGGTAGAAGAAGAGTTAAAGTGGTAGAGGATAGTGATTTTGAAATAGATTGTGATATAATTATATTAGCGCTTGGTTTTGATAATGTCAAATTTGAATGGTATGAAAGTTCAGGTATAGAAACAGACAAATGGGGATGCCCTTTGGTTAATAATTATCAGACTACAAATCCTAAGGTTTTTGCAGGTGGAGATGCTATAAGAGGAGCTGATTTGGCTGTAACAGCAGCAAGAGATGGAAGAGAAGCGGCTAAAAAAATTAAGGAATTTTTAGGAGTATAAAATGATACCTGTTTATGTTAGTGATGTTGTTATTGTGGGTGCAGGGCTTGCAGGTTTGGCAGCGGCTAGAGAATTGGTAAAAGGTGGTAAAAAGGTAACTGTTTTAACAAAACTTCATCCTTTACGTTCACATTCCGGTGCTGCGCAAGGAGGAATTAACGCTGCGCTTGGAGATGATGACGATGTTGAACTTCATATGTTTGATACTGTCAAAGGAAGTGATTATCTGGCTGATCAAGACGCAGTTGAGCTTATGTGCTCAAAAGCTCCTGAGACAATCAGATGGATTGAGAGAATGGGGGCAGTTTTTAGTAGAAAAGAAGATGGAAGAATAGCTCAAAGACCTTTTGGGGGACAAAGTAGACCTAGAGCGTGTTTTGCAAAAGATAGAACGGGACTTACCCTTCTTCAAACAATATACGAGCAGTGTGTTAGAGAAAATGTTTTAATGCTTGATGAATGGTATGTGGGAGACTTGTTGTATGAAAACGGTAAGGCATACGGGGTTGTAGCTTATAATTTAAGAGATTTGATGCCTGCTATTTTTAATGCAAAAGCAGTAATGTTTGCAACAGGAGGATACGCAAGGGCGTTTAAGATTAATTCAAATGCACATGCAAACACAGGAGATGGGCTTTCCATTTTAGCTAGACGTGGTCTTCCTCTTGAAGATATGGAATTTGTCCAGTTTCATCCAACAGGTCTAGCCGGAAGTGGTATATTGATGAGTGAAGCTGCTAGGGGTGAAGGTGGAAGATTGTATAACAAAAATCATGAAAGGTTTATGGAAAAATATGCACCTGAGAAGATGGAGCTTGCTCCAAGGGATGTTGTGAGTAGAGCAATTATGAAAGAAATTATTGAGGGCAGGGGTGCTAAAGAAGACCCATTTGCCGTATATCTTGATTTGACACATTTAGGTGAGAAAAAAATCAATGAAAGATTACCTGAACTTAGGGATTTGGCTTTGACATTTTTAGGTAGGGATATGGTAAAAGAGCCTATTTTAATTTCCGCTACAGCACATTATTCAATGGGCGGAATTCCTGTTGATATCAATGGTCATGTTCAAAAAAACAGCAAAGAATTAACTGAGGGACTTTATGCAGCTGGAGAATGTGCCTGTGTAAGTGTTCATGGGGCGAATAGATTAGGTGCTAATTCATTGCTTGAAGCACTTTTTTATGGAAGATGGACGGGAGCAAATATTCTTAAAGATTTGGATAATTTGGATTTAAAAGAAGCCAAAAATGAAGATGCGCAAAGATTACTTGATGAGATTAACACTATTTTAAATAGTAACGGAAATGAAAAAGTTTCAAATATAAGAGAGGAACTTCAAGAGACAATGAGCACAAAAGTTGGGGTTTTCAGGGAAGAAAAAACAATGCTTGAAGCTAAAGAAAAACTGCTTGAACTAAGAGAAAAATACAAAAACATTAAACTTGATGATAAAAGCAAAACTTACAATACTGATTTACAAGAAGCTATTGAACTTGGGCATATGCTTGATTATGCACTTTTTATCACAGAAGGGGCAATAAACAGAAAAGAATCAAGAGGAGCTCATTTTAGGGAGGATTATCCAAAAAGAGATGATGAAAATTTCTTAAAACATACATTTGCATATTTAAATGATAATAAAATAGATATAGAATATTCCGATGTAAAAATTACTAAATTCGAACCTCAAGAGCGCAAATATTAAAGGATTGGGAATGAAAGTTTCATTAAAAGTTTTTAGATTTAATCCGGAAAATGAGGATAAACCCAAATATGAAAAATATGAGCTGGATCTTAGAGAAGATGCAGTTTTACTTGATGCTTTAAATGAAATTAAATGGAAAGTTGATGGCACTCTTAGTTACAGAAGAAGTTGCAGGCACGGAATTTGTGGAAGCTGTGCGGTGAAACTTAACGGAAAAAATGTGCTTGCGTGTAAAACACCTCTTAAAAAAGCAATGGAAGATTTTGGGAATGAGCTTGTGGTTGAGCCTTTAAGTGATAAAAAAGAAAAAATCATTAAAGATTTGGTAATAGATAAAAAAGATTTCTGGGATAAAAACCATGAAGTCAAACCATATCTTATAGCAAAAATAGACGAACATCCTAAAATGGAGAATTTAATTAAGCCAGAAGAAGTCGAAGCATTAGAAGAAGCGGATTATTGTATTGCTTGTGGATGTTGTTATTATGCATGTGAGAGTTTAAGGGAGAATAAAGAATTTTTAGGACCTCAGGCACTTGCAAAAACATATAGATTTAGTGCCGATAAAAGAGATGAAGCTAAAAAAGAGAGATTAAGTTTGGTTGATAAACTTGGTATAGGGGTGTGGGATTGTGTAAAATGTCAAGCTTGTATAGAGGTATGTCCTAAAGGTGTTGATCCTTTTACTAAAATTACCCATTTACACAATCAGATTTTCGAAGAGGGAATAGCAAAGAAAAATGTTGCTACAAAACATGCAGAAGGATTTGTTCATTCTATTAAAAAACACGGAATTCTTGATGAAGGAATGCTTGTTTTATATAGTGAAGGCGTAAATGTTATAAGGCATTTGCCAGAAGCTTTCTCAATGTTTACAAAAGGAAAAATCAAATTTCCTTGGAATATGCCAAAATCCGAACAATTAGAAGAAATTCAAAAACTTGTTGAAATATCACAAACGCATGAATTAAAGGATTGATATGAAATATGCACTTTATACAGGATGCACGGCAAGAGAATCTACACCTGAGCTTTTAAAATCAACTTTGGCTGTTGCAAAGGAACTTGGAATAGAAATAGAATTGTTAAATGAGGCAAGTTGCTGCGGAGCTGGGCATTTGCAGGATTTTGATGAATTTTTGTCTTTGAGCGTTAATGCAAGGAATATATGTTTGGCTGAAAAAAGAGGCTTAAAGCTTGTTACATTATGTAATACCTGTCAATTAATGTTAGAAAATACAAAAAGAAAACTTGATACTGATGAAAAATTAAAAGCAAAAGTCAATGAAAAATTGGCTGAAATAGGTTATAAATATACAGGAAGCAGTAAAATTCAGCATTTTTTATATGCAATTTTGGAAGATGTGGGATTAGAAGAGATATCAAAACATGTAAAAAAACCACTTAATATGAAAATTGCTCCTTTTTATGGTTGTCATATCATAAGGCCTTCCAAAACGCATGATGGAGATAATCTGAATGAAAATCCTTATAAACCCAATGCAATTGAAAATCTTATCAAGGTATTGATGGGTGAGAGTGTTGAATATGACTCAAAAACAAGATGTTGCGGATTTCATGTAGATTTACAAAATACACCTTTAAGTGAAAAACTAACAGCTGATATTTTAATTGATGCTGATGATAATGGAGCGGAAGCAATAGTAACGCCATGCCCGCTTTGTCATTTGAATCTTGATGTAAAACAGCGCTCTGCTGCAAAAGAGGCTAAAAAAGATATTAATATCCCTGTATTGCATTTGCCTCAGCTTTTAGGACTTGCATTTGGATATTCAAAAGAGGAATTAGGATTAAATCATCACATAGTTGATGTCAATTTGTAAAAGATTTGAAAAGCTATAATAATAGAGGTTAAAAATTAATCTCTATTATATAAAGATACTTATTGCTTTAAATTTGGCAACATATATTAAAAAAAAGAAAAAAGATTATAAAGTAAAATTATTTTAATTTTTTAGCAATGTCTTGAACTGCTTGGTATGCGTGATTGAATGCAAGTGCAATGCTTCCGCTGCTTACAGCCACATCTCCTATTACATATAATCCTTTTATATTTGTTTCGAACGTTTCCGGATCATAAACAGGCTCACCCTTTTCATTTAATTCAATTCCTGCATTTTTAAGAAAATCTGTAGGTGTGGTTCCGCCAAGAGCATAAATTACCCTATCATAAATTTCACTTGTTCCATCTTTAAAATTAACTTTTACTCTTGGAGGAGTTATATTATCATTTTCAACTGGTTCTACATTTTCAATATCAACTCCAAGTTTGAGTTTTAATTTTCCTTCATTTGCATATTCTTCTAAAATGGATTTGTTCAAATGATTCATTCTTTTTATTTCCGCTCTTCTGTAATTTAGAGTAACATCACAGCCAATATGCATATCTACAAGTCCGTAAGCATATTCTCCGGCTGTATCTCCTCCCCCAACAACCAATACTTTTTCATTGGCCTGAACTTTATCAAGATTGAAATTAAGCCTTGGTTTGATTTTTGCAGGAAATTTATAAGAAGGTTTATTTGGTTTTCCCATTCTTCCTATTGCTATTATCACCTTTTTAGCCAAAATTGCTCCAAGCTCTTTATCACTAGCAATTGCAAAAATATCATCGCATAATTTATTTACTGAATAAATATGATGATTATAATAAATTTTATCTTCTAAATCATGTTTTTTTATAAGTTCGTCCATTTCTTGAAGAAATGATTCTTTTGTTCCTTCTTGAAAGGTTACATTTCCTAAGAAGTCAAATTTTTTTCCTTGCCAGTCTTTATCAACCCTTTTGCCTTGTTTATAGAATTTTCTAATAACATCATTATGATTATCTGATTTTTCCAAAATTATTTTTTTCTTTATACCTGCTAATGCAGCTTCGATACCTGCTGCTATTCCTCCTGGCCCTGCCCCTATAATAACTAAGTCGTTTAATTTATCACAATTAGACATAATTTCTCCTTTTTTGTGTTTATTATATTACGAAATTCAAAATAAATAAATAAAATAAAATTTAAACTCAATACAAAAAAATATTTTGTGAAAAAAAGTAACATTAATAAATTAATAAAAATTACTTATTGAATAATTATTCATTAAAAATAGCTATATTTCAGTATTTTTGGAGTTCGATATTATTTATGCTAAAATATAATCAAAAAAAAGGGCTGTAAATGGAAAAAGTGTTACAAAATGTAAAAGAGGCAAGCAGAATAATTGCCGGATTAAAAGGAGAAGATAAAAGAGTGGTATTAAATGAAATGGCTAAATCTTTGGAAAAAAATACTACTGAAATAATAGAAGAGAACAAAAAAGATATGGAATATGCCAAATCTATAAATTTAAATTCTGCTCTTTTGGATAGACTTTTTTTGAATGAAAAAAGAATAAAATCAATGGCTGATGCACTTAGAGATATAGCAAAATTAAAAGATCCTGTTGGAAGAGTGATAGAAGGATGGAAAATAGATAACGGCCTTGAAATTCAAAAAGTCAAAATCCCAATTGGTGTAATAGGTATAATTTACGAATCACGCCCAAATGTTACTAGCGATGCAGCTGGTCTTTGTTTTATGAGTGGAAATGCTTGCATACTCAAAGGTGGAAAAGAAGCATACCATTCAAATAGTATAATAATTGAAATTTTAAGATATGTTTTAGAAAAAAAAGATTTGCCAAAAGATGCTGTTTCCCTGCTTCCAGATTATTCAAGAAGCGGGGTTGAATGGCTTATAAAACAAGATAAATATGTAGATTTGATTATCCCAAGAGGAGGGGAAAAATTAATTAAATTTGTTAGCGAAAACTCCAAAGTCCCGGTAGTCAAGCATGATAAGGGACTTTGTCATGTATATGTCCATAAAGATGCGAACTTGCAAAAAGCTGCCGAAATAGCAATTAATGCAAAAGTCCAAAGACCAGGGGTTTGCAACGCAATGGAAACACTACTTGTGGATAAAAAAATAGCAGGGGAGTTTTTGCCTAAAATAAAAGAAGAAATGCAAAAAAACGAAGTCGAGCTTAGAGGATGTGAGATAACGCTTGAATATATAAATATAAAACCAGCAAGTAAAGAAGACTGGAATACTGAATATCTGGATAAAATTCTCTCGATTAGAGTTGTTGATGACATTGAAGATGCAATTGAACATATTCAAAAATACGGCAGCGGTCATAGTGATGCAATTGTAACGGAAAATTATTCTATTGCAGAGGAATTTTTAAATAGAGTAGATAGTGCTTGTGTGTATGTAAATGCTTCAACAAGATTTACCGATGGGGGTGTATTTGGATTTGGTGCAGAAGTTGGAATTTCCACTAATAAACTTCATGCGAGAGGGCCTATGGGAATAGATGATTTAACTACTTATAAATATAAAATTTATGGAAACGGACAAATTAGGGAGTAGGGAGTAGGAAGTAGAGGGGTGGATGGGAATATGAGTAAAATTAATACATTCTATTATTTACTCATTCACTCATCCACCCATACACTCATTTATAAAATAACATAAAGGATATAAATGATAGGTATAGATTTGGGAAGTAATACTATAAGGATTGTCAAAATTGATTGCAAAACTTATGAAAAGCTAGGCGAATATGAAAAAATAATAAAAACGGCTGATAGATTAATTGAAACTGGAGTAATTTCTACCGGTGCAATAGAGAGAATTGTAAATGCCTTGAATGAAGCAAAAGAAAAAATAGATTTTAATGATGAAATTAATGCAGTGGCTACAGAAGCTCTTAGAAGAGCCAAAAATAAAGAAGAGGTTTTAAGAATTATTAAGCAAAAAACTGGAATCGAATTTGAAATAATTACTCCTGAAGAAGAAGCTTCTTTAACTGCTTTAGCTGTTGAAGTTTGTTTAAACAAACAGAAAATTGAAGCAAAAAGTTTTCTTTTGATAGATATTGGAGGAGGCAGCACGGAAGTTACTCTTAAACATAAAGATAAAATTATAACTCAAAGTTTCAAACTTGGAATTGTAACACTTACTCAAAAATATAAAACTCCAGAAGCTATAAAATATGCCATAAAGAAAAAAACAAAAGAGATAAAAGATTTTATTGATATGCTATTTAACACATATAAAAAACCCAAAATTTTTGTAGCAAGCAGCGGAACTCCGACAAGTATTGCCGCACTTAAAAAGGGGCTTGATTATTTTACATATGATCCTGCAAAAATCAACGGAAGTGTTGTAATACCTGAGGATTTGGATATATGGCTTGATAAACTTATGAAAATGGAAATGAAAAAAAGGGAAAAACTTGTAGGTG
>CAZIBT010000010.1:0-13139 GCA_964537435.1 uncultured Nautiliales bacterium
CAAAAGTTTTGGAAGATTTGAAAAAATTAATTTAAAAACCATATCTTTTCATTGCAGCAGCGGCTTCTTTTTTGAGCTCTTTTTCTTTCATTATCCTTCTTTTATCATGCAATTGTCTTCCTTTGGCAACAGCAATTTCAAGCTTGGCTCTGTTTTTATTGTTAAAATAAATTTTAGTAGGCACAAGAGTATAACCTTTCTCACTTGTATATCCTGCAAGCTTTGCTATTTCGTCTTTATGCAATAAAAGACGTCTTGGCCTTTTTTCATCATGTCTAAAAGCTGAATAAGTTGTATCTAGATTGCTTATATGTCCTTGAATCCAAAAAGCCTCTGAGTTTTGGATTTTAACAAACGAATCTTTAAGATTAACCCTACCTTTTCTAAGAGCCTTTACCTCACTGCCTTTTAGTTCAATTCCCGCTTCATATTTATCAAATATATCATAATCATGATAAGCTTTTCTGTTCGTGGCTATAATTTTCATTTTTCAGCCTTTATAAAAAGCGTTCCGTTTGTTTGTTTGCCCTTTAACAAATCATCAACCGTTTCAAGTTTTGCACCGTTTGTGAGATACACAGGAATTCCCCTCTCCATCAAAAATCTAGCTGCTTTTAGTTTTGTTACTATACCTCCTGTTGCAAATGTATCATTAGGGTTGCACTCCTGTTCCAAAAGTTCGTCATTTATTTTTTTAACAATACTAATTGGCTTTGCATTTTTGTTTGTTTTTGGATTTTCATCGTAAAAAGCATCGATATCACTTAACATAACAAGCAAATCGGCATCAAAATAATAAGTAACATAAGCGCTTAATTGATCATTATCCCCAAATAAAATTTCTTTGACGGAAACGGAATCGTTTTCGTTTATAATTGGAATTACTTTGTGTTTCAGTAAAACATTTATCATTTTTTTTGCATATTCAGTTCTTTTTCTTGAATCCAAATCAGCAGCAGTCAAAAGCACTTGCGCCACATTTACATTATATTTATGAAATCTCTCTTTATATTCCCTCATCAGCAAAGGTTGCCCTATTGCTGCAAGGGCTTGTTTATTTTCAAGTAATCTCTTATCAAGAGGACATTTTGTATATCCAGCTCCCACTGCCCCAGAACTTACAAGCAAAATTTCATAGTTTTTATTAAGATGACTTAAAAACTTAGTTATCTCATCCATTCTTTTACTCAATTTTCCATTTTCATAAAGAGTGGAGGTCCCTATTTTAAAAACAATTCTTTTTATGTTTTTCATATTATTCCCCGTTTTCTAAAATTCCTGCCAATGCAAATTTCAAAGCATCCAAATTTATTTTTGCAGCCGCACTTATAGGCAAAATAAAAGTTCTCTCTCCAAAATAACAAGGATATTCACTATTTGCTTTGTATTTACATTCATTAGGTTTAATATTTATTTTTTCAAAAAATTCTTTTATTTTATCTTTTCCAACTGCATCAATTTTATTCAAAGCAATGGCAAAAGGCCTGTTTGAGAGTGTTTCGCTGTAATTTTTAAGTTCTTTTTGTAACGTTTTAAACTGATAAACACTATCTCTAAAACTTGCTAGATCAATTACATAAAGAATAAGTTTGGTTCTTTCTATATGTTTAAGAAATTTAAGCCCCAAGCCTTTCCCCTCATGCGCTCCTTCTATGATTCCAGGAATATCCGCCATTACAAAGTTTCTGTATTCATCAACCCTCACAACTCCAAGTTTTGGAGTGAGCGTAGTAAATTCATAATTTGCAATCTCAGGTTTTGCATTGCTAAGAGCGCTTATAAGCGTTGATTTTCCAGCATTCGGAAATCCAACAAGCCCCACATCAGCTATTAATTTTAGCTCCATTATAATCTCAAGCTCTTTTCCCGATTCTCCACTTTGAGCAAATCTTGGAACCTGTTGCCTCGGACCTCTGAAATGCCAATTTCCAAGCCCCCCTTTTCCACCTTCAAGCAGGACTTTTTTTTCACCCGGATTTTTCATATCAAGTAAAATTTCACCAGTTAAGGCATTTTTTATAATAGTTCCCGGCGGAACTTTCAAAACAATATCCTCTCCATTAGCGCCATGTTTTTTTCTGCCTTCACCCGGACGTCCATTTCCAGCTTTAAGTAATTTTTTACCTTTAAAATGCGAAAGTGTATTTGTATTATTATCGCATTCAACTAAAACATCTCCTCCTTTTCCACCATCTCCTCCATCAGGTCCGCCTTTTGGAATAAATTTTTCCCGTCTAAAGCTCACACATCCGGCTCCACCTTTACCAGAAAGAACTTTAAGTTTTATTGTATCTGTAAACATTTTTAACCTTGTATAATTTGTTATTGGTGTATTTGTTAATTGGTATATTGGTTAAAACATTTTCACAAATAACAAATACACCAATATACCAATAACAAATTACAAACTAATGATATTGTATCAAATTAAAAGAAGGGGGGAATTAATCTTTTGTAGGATAAACTGAAACTTTTTTTCTGTCTTTATCTTTAATTTCAAATTTTACATACCCGTCAATTAAAGCATAAATAGTATGGTCTTTTCCAAGCCCTACATTATTTCCAGGATGAACTTTTGTCCCTCTTTGTCTTATAATGATATTACCTGCTCTTACGAATTCTCCGCCAAATTTTTTAACACCAAGTCTTCTACCGGCTGAATCTCTGTTATTTTGGGTTGATCCTTGTCCTTTTTTATGTGCCATTGATTCTCCTTATTAAGCAATAATTTCTTTAACTCTTACTCTTGTTAAATCTCTTCTGAAACCTCTTTTTCTTTTGGAATCTTTTCTTCTTCTTTTTTTGAAAATAATTACTTTTTTACCTCTTGCGTGATTAATTATTTCCAAAATTACTTTTGCACCTTCAACATTAGGCGCACCGACTTTTACATCATCTCCAGCTACCAATAAAACATCTTCGATTTCAATTGTTTCTTTAGGCTCAACTCCGCTTATTCTATCAAGCTCTAAAATATCTCCCTGATGAACTTTATATTGTTTTCCACCATGTTTAATTACAGCATACATATTTTAACCCTTTTACTCTGGTTTTAGGATGAAATATTACCAGTTATTTCTTAAATTAAACTTAAATTAAGCAAATTTTAAGCTGTTATATTCAATTATTTTCTTTTTCTGTCTATACAACAGCAACACATTCAATCTCTACTTTTGCACCTTTTGGCAGTTCTTTCACTGCAACTGTGCTTCTTGCAGGTTTATGTGAAAAATATTCCCCATAAATTTCGTTAACAGCAGAAAAATCATTAATATCTGCTAAAAATATTGTAGTTTTTACCACATTTTTTATTTCAGCCCCAGCTGCATTTAAAACAGATTTTAAGTTTTCACATACTTGTTTCGTTTGTGTTTTAATATCCTCATCTAAAAATTCCCCACTAGGAGTTAAAGCTATCTGTCCTGATGTAAAAATCATATTACCTATTTTAATTGCTTGAGAATATGGACCTATTGCTTGAGGAGCTTTTGAAGTATGGATTTTTTCCATCATTTTTCCTTTTTGCAAAATTATAGCAAAAATGAGTGTTAAGTGGGCAATGATAAGTGGGGACACTGACTAAATAAAGCGAAACAATTGTAAATTTTAGCAAAATAAAGGTGTTAAAAAAAGCATTTTGTTTGAGCATAGCGAGTTAATGCTTTTTAACCTTTATGGAGCGTTTAAAAATTTACACTCTTGTTGAGTGCATTTAGTCAGTGCCTAAGTGGGTAGTGTTATTAGTATATTAGTATATTGGCTATTAAAGATATTAAAAGTTATAGAAGTTTAGAGTTAAAAATATGCAAAAAATTAAGAGATTAACAAATATTAAGTGTCAGAGATTATTTAATGACTAGTGTTAATATGTAGTGTGAAGTGGGTAGTGCGTAGAGTTAAGTGGGTAGTTTCAATATTAAATGTTAAATTCAAAATTCAACACTCAAAATTCATAATTACTCTAAACTTGAAACTCAATTTGCCCATCCACCCATTCACCCGTTCACACATCCACGCACCTAAAGCTCCTGCTCCTGAATTGCCCAAAATCTAAACTCGAAACTCACATTCCTACTCCCTACTTCCTGCTTGCTTCTCGACTTATTTTTTAAATTTTGCTTTTTTTCTAGCTTTTTCTATTGCTTCTTTTGTCAAAAATTTTCCTATTTCAATTAATTCGGGAGCTCTATGAAACTCATACCAATCAGCTATATTCATAGGTATATCTATTTCTATATCTGGAACATATTCGGCTTTTCTGTATCTGAAAATCACTTCCATCATCAAATCAATGGACATATTAACCGTATTTTCTTTTTCTTTAAACATCCTTTTCCAAATCTCAGTTAGTATGTTTTGCTTATGTTTTGTTTCTTTGGATATTTTTATGTTTAAATCCCTCTCTTCCCCATATAAATTAACAGCAATTATTAAATCGCTCATATCACTCATAACAGGAGCAATAGGCATTAAATTTAATACTCCTCCATCAACCATTAATCTATTATGTATTTTAACAGGATCAAATACATCCGGAATCGCAGAAGAAGCTTTTACCGCTTTCCATAAATCACCTTTTTGAAGCCATATTTCTTTTTTCTTTGTCAAATCCGTGGCAACTGCTGTAAATTTTATAGGTAGCTCTTCTATTTTATATACTCCCGCCAATTCTTTAATTTTTGAAAAAATTTTATCCCCATCAAGTTTAAAAGGTGATTTTAAAAATTTAAAAATATCCAAAAAGTCAAGACTTGTAACCCATTTTTTATATTCATTAAGTTTGCCACAGGCTTCAAGCCCCCCTATAACAGCTCCCATAGAAGTTCCAGCAATGCTTATAATTTCAAAACCCTCTTTTTTAATCTCTTCAATTGCTCCTATATGTGCATAACCCCTGGCACCTCCACCGCTTAAGACAAGAGAAACTTTCATTAAAAACCTTTTTTTATATTATAGCAATAAAAAATAAAAACAAGTTTAATTTTTTATAAAATTTAATTTTTAAAAGATTTTTTTATTAAATTTTTAAGCGCATATTTATTCATTATATAATTAAAAAGCAATTTTTTAAAGTAAATAAATTTTTAATAATGATAAAAATGCTAAAATACTGATTTATTCTAAAGTGTCAGATACTTTTTATAAAAGATAAAAAAGAGAGGAATTACATCATTCCTCCCATTCCTCCCATATCTGGCATTGCCGGTGCTGCTTTTTCTTCTTTTGGCTCTTCTGTTACAGCAGCTTCAGTTGTCAAAAGCAATCCGCCAACGCTTACTGCATTTTGAAGAGCTATTCTTTCAACTTTAGTAGGATCTATAATTCCAGCTTCAAACATATCAACATACTCTCCGCTTGCTGCGTTAAATCCTGTATTTTCGTCTGCCTCCTCAACATTCATAACCACTACTCCAGCTTCAAACCCAGCATTTTCAGCTATCTGTTTTATAGGAGATTTTACAGCTTTTTTAATAATATCTATTCCTATTTGTTCATCTGGATCTGCTGCTTCTATATTTACTTTTTTTGCTGCTTTAAGAATTGCAGCTCCTCCACCTATTACAATACCTTCTTCAACAGCTGCTTTTGTAGCACTAAGAGCATCATCAACTCTATCTTTTTTCTCTTTCATCTCAGTCTCAGTTGCAGCTCCTACTTTAATAACCGCTACACCACCACTAAGTTTTGCAAGTCTTTCTTGTAATTTTTCTCTATCATAATCGCTTGTAGTTTCTTCAATTTCTTTTTTAATTTGTTTAATTCTAGCTTCTATCGCTTCTTTATCACCTTTTCCATTTACAATCGTTGTATTTTCTTTATCTACTACAACTCTTCCAGCTTGTCCAAGATCTGCTATGCTAGCCCCTTCAAGTGTTCTACCAAGCTCTTCGCTTATAACTTGTCCACCTGTAAGAATTGCTATATCTTGTAACATTGCTTTTCTTCTATCACCAAATCCAGGTGCTTTAACAGCCACTACATTTAATACACCTCTTAATTTATTAACAACCAATGTAGCAAGCGCTTCTCCTTCAACATCTTCGGCTATAATCAATAACGGTTTATTTCCTGCTTGAACCACTTTTTCAAGTAATGGCAATAAATCTTTCATATTACTGATTTTTTTATCATACAATAAAATATAGGCATCTTCATACTCAGCTACCATTTTGTCTGCATTTGTTACAAAATATGGACTTAAATAACCTCTATCAAATTGCATACCTTCAACAACTTCAAGCTCATCTGTAAGAGATTTTCCTTCTTCAACAGTAATTACACCATCTTTTCCTACTTTATCCATAGCTTCAGCTATAAGTTCGCCTACTTTGTTGTCATTGTTTGCTGAAATTGTGGCAACTTGAGCAATTTGTTCTTTATTTTCAACTGTTCTGCTTGATTTTTTAAGCTCTTCTATAATAGCTGCTACTGCTTTATCCATTCCTCTTTTAACCGCAATCGGATTTGCACCTGCAGTTATATATTTCAAACCTTCTTTAAAAATAGCATGTGCCAAAACTGTTGCAGTTGTTGTTCCATCTCCAGCTTCATCTGCCGTTTTGCTTGCAACTTCTTTTACAAGCTGAGCTCCCATATTTTCAACAGGATCTTTAAGTTCTATTTCTTTTGCAACACTAACCCCGTCTTTTGTAATATGAGGTGCTCCAAAACTTCTTTGAAGTAAAACATTTCTACCTTTAGGACCCATTGTTACTCTAACTGCATTAGCAAGTTTTTCAACACCAGTTAATAATTCATTTCTTGCTACATCACTATATACAATTTCTTTTGCCATCTCTCCCCTCCTTTTTATTCAATTTTTCCTAAAATATCATCTGTATTTAATACAAGATAGTCTTTGCCGCCCATTGTAAGTTCGGTTCCGGCATATTTAGCAAATACAATTATATCGCCTTCGTTAATAGGCAAATTTTCATCTTCTTCTACTTCTTTAGAAATAGCAACCACTTTCCCTTCAAGCGGTTTTTCTTTTGCATTATCAGGAATAATAATTCCACTTGCAGTTTTTGCTTCTTCTTCCATTCTTTCTACTAAAACTCTTAGTCCTAACGGTTTAAACATTTCCTCCTCCTTTGTCAGTTATTTTATTTGACTGATGAAATTATAATAAAAAAATTTATAAAAGTCAATAATTTTTAAAAAAAATTTTAAGAAACTTTAGTATAAATGACTAAATTAAAATAAGATTAAAAATTCATATGATTTGGAAGCCATAAAGATATTTGAGGTATATAAGTAATAAGCAATAATCCAACTAACATAACAAAAAACCAAGGAATAACCGCTTTTACCACTTCTTTGATAGGCTCTTTTGTTATTCCACTAGCAACAAACAAATTAAGCCCCACTGGAGGGGTTAACATTCCAAGTTCCATATTTATGGTAATAATCACCCCAAAATGAATAGGATCAATATTTAATGTATTTGCAATTGGAAGCAATAGCGGGACAGTAATCATTATAATTGAGCTTGGCTCCATAAAATTGCCAGCAATAAGCAATAATATATTTACTGCCACCAAAAACATATATTTATTCAAATGCATCTGTAAAACCATATCTGTAAGAGATTGAGGAATATTTTCCAGTGTTAAAAAATATGCAAACATACTAGCATTGGCTATAATAAACAAAATCATACCACTTGTTTTTGCACTTTCAAAAAAAATTTTACCCAAATCTTTAAATTTTATATCTCTATATATAAACAATGATACAAAAAGTGCCCAAATAGCACTTACAGCAGCAGCTTCAGTAGGAGTAAAAATACCCCCGTAAATTCCGCCTATAATAATTACAATTGTCATTAAAGCCCAAAAACTTTCTTTAAATTTCTCCCATTTTACTCTCCAACTAGCAGGTTCTCCCTTTTTAAATCCAAGTTTTTTTGCGCCTATATAAGTAACAGCCATTAACATAAACCCTATTAACAATCCCGGGATAATACCTGCCATAAAAAGTTTACCTATGCTCTGATCCGCTGTTACTCCGTAAATAATCATTACAATACTAGGAGGTATCAAAATACCAAGACTTCCTGCAGTAGTAATAGTTCCTATAGCATAACTTTTAGGATATCCAGCGCTTTGAATTGCACCAAACATAATAGAACCTATCGCCGCAACTGTTGCAGGAGAACTACCACTTACCGCTGCGAATACTATACTTGCCAAAATAGCCGCTATTGGAAGACCACCTGGTAAATGTCCCACAAAAGCTTTAGCAAATTCTATTATTCTTTTTGCGCTTCCACCTTTACTTAACAAATTGCCTGCTAATATAAACATTGGAATTGCCATAAGCGGATATTTATCAAGCTGAGAAAATAGATTACTTGCCAAATCCACTAGAGAATCGTAACCTTCAAAAATATAAGAAGTAATAAATGTGGAAAGCCCCAATGCCACAGCTACAGGAACACTTAAAAGCAATAACACAAAAAAAAGTGCAAACAAAACCAATGCTATCATTTAATATCACCTACACTCATCTCTTCCAATCCTTCTTCAATTATTTCCCCTTCTATATGTTTTACCAATTTATCTGAAGAAGTAAACAAATCATCTTTTAATTTAAATAAAATAACAATTATGCCCAAAACCGAAGCAGTTGGTAAGATAAGATAAATTATCCACATTTTAACGCCAAGATCAACACTCACTTCTCCACTTGCCTTAACCCCAAGTTCAGGATCAAAAATAAATACATAGCTAAAATACGCAATTATCCCAAGATAGATTAGATTTAATAAATCAACAAAAATTACCATTATTTTAGAAATTTTAGGAGGCATTAAATCCAAAAGAATGGTAACTTTGATATTCGCTCCTTTACTAAAAAGAAAAGCGGCGGCAAAAAATGCGGAATATATAAACAGATAACTTGTTAGCTCAAATGCCCATTCAATACTTTGATTGAATATAAACCTTACTGCCACATTTATAAATGCAAGTAAAACCCCTGCTGCGATGGTAAAAGAGGCCAAAAAGGCCAACAAATTTTCTACAAATTTTCTTATTAATCTCATTCGCCTTCTTTAATCGCCTCTTCTATTAAATTTTTACCTATAGTTGAATAAAATTCAGGATAAATAGCTCTTAGTTTTTTCACCCAAAGTTTTCTTTGCTGAGGAGTTAAATAATCTATTTCAAGTTTTCCTGTTTTTTTTGCATAAGCTTTAATTTCATTTAATTGTTCATTATTAAGTTCTTTCGCCCAAACTCTCTCTTTAGCAGTGGCTTCTTTAATCGCTTGTTTTACATCGGCTTTCAAATTAGCAGGTAATCTATTCCAGAATTTTTTGCTCATAACAACCAAATATCCTAAATATCCATGATTTGTGATTGTCATATATTTTTGAACTTCATAAAATTTTTTAGTATAAATATTTGAAATTGTATTTTCCTGACCGTTAACAACACCTTGTTGAAGAGCTGAATAAACTTCACTAAAAGGAAGAACCACAGGAATTGCCCCAAGCGCTTTAAATTGTTCTATTAAAACTTTAGAACTCATAACCCTGAATTTAAGTCCTTTGCAATCCTCAGGCTTAATTAATGGTCTTGTATCATCACTCATTACTTTAAATCCATTATCCCAATATGCAAGAGCAACATATCCTTTTTTTGTTACCATATCCATAAGCTTTTGTCCTACTTTTCCATCCAAAACTTTATGCAAATGATTTTCATCTTTAAATAAAAACGGCAAATCAAATAGTCCTAGCTGAGGCACTAGTCCCGTAAATTTAGAAAATGTAGGCGCAGCCATTTGAACAGCGTTAAACTTCATTTTTCTAAGCACTACCTTATCGCTTCCAAGCTGGGCATTTGGGTAGACTTCTACTTTTATTTTCCCATGTGAAAGCTCTTCTAATCTTTTTGCAAAATATACCGCAGCTTTACCTTTTGGCGTATCCGCAGCTACAACATGAGAAAATTTAATGACATACTCTGCTGCCATTGAAAAACTAGCTAATAAAGCAACACTTAAAAGACCTTTAAGAAATTTCATTTTCCCTCCTTTTTAATTTTAAATTAATTATACACTTTTTATAAAAAAAATCCAATTAATCCTACAATATACATTTGCCTTTTACAAAATGTAACATCCTAAAATCTTTGGCACTTGCTAAATAACGAAAAAGTAAAAACAAAAACGCTTAGGAATTTAACGAAAATTTTGCGTTTAAAAAATTGCATCTACCCTGAAGGCGCAAGGCGAGCAAATTTTTAGCAAAATTTGAGTGTTGCAAAGCAAAATGAAGCACGGAGATGTTATGGTTTTATCTTTGTAGTTATTATTAAAAATCTTATTTAGTCACTCTCAAATCTTTTTGCTATTGACATATTTTCGAATTTTTATTATTATTTCATTCACCAAAAGGTGAGGTAGCTCAGCTGGCTAGAGCGCCGGTCTCATAAGCCGGAGGTCGGGAGTTCAAGTCTCCCCCTCACTACCATTGAAATTTTCTACTCTGACACTTTTGAATAAATTTCATCATTTTTTGACAAAATTCAATTTTTAATATACAATTACTAAAGCAAATTTAATTCTAACGGGGTAAAATGTATAATGTAAAACAATCAAAATACTTTCTTTTTAAAAATAAAAAAGAACAGCGTTATCTAAAAAACCTTATTGAAAAATCACATAATCAAAAATTACAGGAATTTTATGAAAATTTTTCAAATTGCACCGATATTAACTCTTTAAAAAAACTTTTGAAAAATTCTAATTTTATTACAATTTCTCCAGATATTATAGACTCTTTTAATACATCTAATTTTAATGAAATAAAAGAAAAATTAGCTTACGAAATAAACGAATTCCTTCTTACAAACAATATTTAAAATTTCGCTATAATTATAAAAAAGGCTTATTATTGGTTCTAGCTTTAAAATATAGACCTAAAAAATTCGAACAAATAATTGGACAAGATGCTATTGTTAAAACATTAACAAATGCTCTTTTGCAAAACAAACTCGCTCATGCTTATCTTTTTTCAGGGATTAGAGGAAGCGGCAAAACTACGACTGCCAGAATTTTTGCAAAAGCAATGGAATGTGAAAACGGTCCCACCCCTACACCTTGCGAAATTTGTGAAAACTGCAAAATGGCGAATGAAAACTCTCATATTGACATTATTGAAATGGATGCAGCAAGCAACCGTAAAATAGAAGACATAAGAGAGCTTATAGAACACACAAAATATAAACCAAGCATTGGAAGATATAAAATATTTATAATTGATGAAGTTCATATGCTTACAAACGAAGCTTTTAATGCACTTCTTAAAACTTTGGAAGAACCGCCTGAATATGTAAAATTCATACTTGCAACTACAGATCAACTTAAATTACCTCCGACAATTCTCAGCAGAGTGCAGCATTTTAAGTTCAATAAAATACCAGAAAACACTATTGAAACATATCTTCAAAAAATATTAGCCAAAGAAAATGTTAATTTTGAACCAGAAGCATTAAGATTGATTGTTAAAAATGCAAAAGGAAGTGTTAGAGATTCTCTTACGATTTTAGATCAGGCAATAGCCTATTCAAATTCAAATATAACACTTGATAAAACAGTAGAAATGCTGGGTGTCCTAAATCCTGAAATCATTTCAAAAATTTTCAAACTTATACTTGAAGGGGATAAAAAAGAGCTAAAAAACATTATTTATCAAATAAAAAATTACGACATGGAATTTATAATTGATGAAATTATTCTTTTTTTAAAAGATGCCCTTTTTAACGGCACATTACCTTTGATTACGCTTCAAAGATTTTTTAATATTATAAACGATTCAAAAGAACTTATAAAATTAAATTCCGATAATGAATTTGTCCTCTCTCTTATGTTTTTTAGAATGATAGAAGCCACAAAACCTCACAAAATAGATGATTTAATAAAAACAATTGAAAACAAAATAGATATAAACGCTTACAAACCTCAAAAAAACACTTCAAATTCAATTACACCTGAAATCCTTTTTGAAACATTAATTAAAAAAATAGAACAAAGAGATTTGGAACTTGGAGAATGCTTTAAAAATTCCATAAAATTTATATCATTTAAAGACAATATATTGACATGGGAAAGCTGTCCAAATGAAAATTGCAAAAAAATGCTTAAAAGATATTTTTCACCTGTAATAAGGCCTCTTATTAATGAAATTTTCGGTCTGGATATCAAAATAAATGTTATAAGATGCCCTAATCCCGAAATAAAAAAAGAAATCAAAACAAATAAACCCAAAACTAATGTTCTAAACGATAAATCGAAAGAAGTTGTAAATAAAGTAAGAGAAATTTTTGGGAGCGATGTAGATATTACTAAGATAAATCATTAAAAAAATCATTTCTCTCACAAAAATCAGTATTAAAAGGTATTACTTTCAATATAATTCCTTCATCCACCATATCTTTACCTTGATTGATTATGACTAAAGAATTGGAATTAAAAAGAGGGCTTAACATTCCCGAACCATATTTATAATTACCAAAAACTTTCCATTCTCCATTTTCTAGCTTGCCAAGTGCTGTATGGTCTTTTTTAGAATTGATTTTAAATGCTTTTTGGTTTTTTGCATATACAAAATTATAAAAAAACTTCCCTGCCCCGCTCATTTTCCTTAATACCGGAACAGCCAAAGCAAAAGTATTCAGATAACAGCTAAGAGGATTTCCAGGCATTGCAAATACAAAAGTATTATCCATAATCCCCACCATTGTAGGTCGCCCAGGTTTTACCATTATTCCGTGAAAAAGAGGTTTTAATCCATTTTTTAAAAACGCATCATAAATAAAATCGGCATCCCCAAAACTAATACCGCCTGTTGTAATGATTACGTCATATTTTTCTTTTAATTTTTTTATAAACTCTATGCTTTTTTCAAGTGTATCCGGAACAATTCCTATTACATCCGAATCAAATCTTTTTGATTTCAAAAGTGCGTGTAATGAATATGAATTTACATTATATATCTCCTCTTCATCTGCCACTTCCCAAGGCTCTTTTAGCTCATTTCCGGTTGAAAGAATTGCAATTTTAGGCTTTACAAAAACTTTAACATTTACAATTCCCTGAGACGAAAGAAGTGCTACAATTTCAGGAGT
>CAZIBT010000011.1:0-12890 GCA_964537435.1 uncultured Nautiliales bacterium
GCGAAGACAAATTTACATTCTTAGGGCTTATTCCACTATTTGACCCTCCAAGAGAAGATTCTAAAGAAGCTATCAGCGAAGCTAACGAAAAAGGTGTTGAAGTTAAGATGGTAACAGGTGATAATGTAGCCGTTGCCAAATATATCTCCAAAATACTTGGAATAGGACAAAACATATATTCAATAAAAGAGCTTAAAAACGAAACTTATGATGAATATATTGTTTTAGCCGAAGTTATATCTGAAGCACTATTTAAAACTATGAATCTAAGTGATGAAGATATTAAGAAAAAAACAAATGCAATAGTAAAAATTGTCCAAGATGAAATAGGTAAAAAACTAAAAAGAGGTGTTGTAAAAAGACACGAAAGTGAAATTGTAAAAATTATAGAAGAAGCCAACGGATTTGCCGAAGTTTTTCCGGAAGATAAATATTTTATCGTTGATGAACTTCAAAAAGCTAACCATATTGTAGGTATGACAGGAGATGGTGTTAATGATGCCCCAGCCCTTAGAAAAGCAGATACAGGTATTGCTGTAAGCGGTGCAACCGATGCAGCAAGAGCTGCTGCTGATATTATTCTTATGGCTCCTGGACTTAGAGTTATTGTAGATGCTATAAAAGAAGCCAGAATTACATTTGAGAGAATGAAAAGTTATACAATTTACAGAATTGCTGAGACTGTCAGACTTATTTTATTTATGACACTTGCTATTGTTATTTTTAATTTTTATCCGTTAACTGCATTAATGATTATTCTTTTGGCACTGCTTAACGATATTCCTATTATATCAATTGCTTATGATAAAACAAAAATAGCAAAAAAACCGGTTCGTTGGGATATGAAAGAGATGCTGGTGTTATCAACATGGCTTGGTGTTGCCGGAGTTTTAAGCTCATTTACAATCTTTTATATTACAATGGTTTATGTATATCATCATCCTGTAAATCCATTTACCCCAGCAATTCCAAAATGGGTAGATATTCATAATTATAAAACCTGGCTTGCATTTGTTCAAAGTGCCTTTTTTACCAAACTTGTAATGGCTGGACACTGGACAATATTCAATACAAGAACAACTGATTGGTTTTTCAAAAAACCTTGGCCTAGCAAAACATTATTATCAGCTCTTTTAGGAACAGCATTTGTAGGACTTGTTTTAGGCGTATACGGATTTGGTCTTATTACTCCTATAGGTTGGAAATGGGGTATATTCTTATTCGTATATACAGTCGTATGGTTTATATTTAATGATATTGTAAAAAGAGCAGTTGTTAAATATTACAGAAAAAAAGAAGGAATTAGTGTAATATGATTGATAAAGACTTAATTTCTTTTTTAGTTACAGTTGT
Source organism: uncultured Nautiliales bacterium (assembly GCA_964537435.1). Lineage (GTDB taxonomy): Bacteria > Campylobacterota > Campylobacteria > Campylobacterales > Nautiliaceae > JALTBU01. The sequence continues at coordinate 1,354 of CAZIBT010000011.1, forward strand.
TTTTTCTTTTATTATAGGTCTTGAAGTTAGAAGTTACAGGGAGTATTTTCACTCCCGTTTTGAATTTGGAAGCATCAGGACTTTAACTTTTACAGGCCTTCTTGGCTTTGTTTTTTTTAAAATCAATCTTTATTTATACATTGTAGGTTTTATATCTTTAACACTTTTTTTTCTTTTGTTTTATTATTTTAAATTAAAAGAAAACAAAGCAAGTATTGTTACATTTTTAGTTGAGGCAATAACTTATTCTTTTGGCCCTCTTAGTCTTATAAAACCATTTTGGTTTATAGCTTTAATTTTTGTAATTTTAATTTTTGGTCTTAATGTAAAAAAATTTTATCCTAAAATCACTCAAAAAATAGATATTTATGAAATAGAAACATTTGCCAAAATGGTTTTACTATCAGCTGTAATCTTGCCTCTTCTTCCAAAAACAAAATTACCATACATTGAACTTAGTCCTTTTAAAATATGGCTTATTGTAGTAGTAATTTCAGCCATAAGTTATATCGGATATATTTTACAAAAATATATTTTTTCAAATAAAGGATATTTTTTAACAGGCCTTGCTGGAGGTGCTTATTCTTCAACTGCTACAACAGTAGTTCTTGCTTCAAAAGCCACTCAAAACTGCCTAAACTCAATTACAGCTGGAATAATTGGAGCTACTGCAGTTATGTATTTCAGACTTATAATCATTGCTTATATTTTCAACCATCAAGTAGCTTCTAAAATTTTTATCCCTTATATAGTTTTGGGAATCTTCGGAATTTTAATTTCAATATTTTATTTAAAAAAAGATCTAAGTATCCAAAAAAGCGAATATGTAGATTCCAACCCGCTGGAGCTTAAAACAGCTTTTATTTTTGCTTTTTTATTTATTGCAATGATTGTTATTACTAAATTTATTCATGCACATTTTGGTAATTTGGGACTTGAAATCCTCTCTTTTATAATAGGATTTACAGATATTGACCCTTTCATACTTTCACTTCTTACAGGTAAATTCACTATAACTATTTCTTTAATAGCAAAACTTATTTTTATAGCAACAGCAAGTAATAATTTTTTAAAAGCCGGTTATAGCTACTTTTTTTCCAAAAAAAGATGTATAATTTCTACCATATGGTTAATTGTTTTTGGTATTATCAATTTGATTTTAGCTTATATTTAAAGGAGATTTTATGGAACAAGCTTATGAACAAAGTTTTGGTGCAGCAAAAATAGTTACGGGTTCTATGCATTTAGTTGATACTGGAACAACAAAAATTCTTGTTGATTCTGGAATGTTTCAGGGAATTAACGAACATCTCAATTTCGAACCACTTGGATTTGACCCTAAAGAAATAGAAAGTTTAATTATAACACACGGCCATCTAGACCATGTAGGAAGAATTCCTCTTATTTATAAATATGGATTTAAAGGAAAAGTTTACGCACACCCAGCAACATTTGATATTGCAAAAGTAGTATTGATGGATAGCGCTAAACTTCAAGAAGAAGAATATGAAACAAAATTCAAAAAAGCCCAAAGAAAAGGTAAAGAGCATTTAATAAGAAAACCACTATACACAAGAGATGATGTAAAAAAAATATTCAAAGAAATGAAAAAAATTCCTATTGAATATAATAAAACAATAAAAGTTGCAAAAGGAATAAAAGCAACATTCAAAGATGCTGGACATATTTTAGGTAGCTGTTTTGTTGAACTTGATTTTGATGAGTTTAATCTTCCAAAAAGAGTGGTTTTTAGTGGTGATTTGGGAAATATGGACAATGAAATACTTCCAAAACCACAAAAACCGACATATGCGGATGCTCTTTTTATTGAAAGCACATATGGAGATAGAAACCATAAAAGTTTTGAAGATAGCAAAGTTGAATTTAAAAAAACAATAGTAGATACACTTTTAAACGATGGAAATGTAATAATACCTACTTTTGCAATTGAAAGAGCTCAACAAATTTTATGTTTGCTCAAAGAAATGAGCGAAGAAAAATCCCTTCCAAAAAATGCAAAAGTTTTTCTTGATTCACCTATGGCAAAAAAAGTTACAAGTGTTTATAAAAAATGGTCTAAACTTCTTAGCAAACATTGCCAAAAATTCAAAGACCACCCTTTTGAATTTCCTCAATTAAAACTGATTAAAGATGTAGAAGAATCCAAAAAAATAAATGATATAGATAGAGGTTGCGTTATAATCGCTGGTAGCGGAATGTGCACAGGAGGCAGGATTTTACATCATTTTAAACACAGAATTTGGAATCCGAGAAACACAGTTCTTTTTGTAGGATATCAGGCTAAAGGGACACTTGGTAGAAAAATAATAGAAGGTGAAAAATATATTAGAATTTACCATGAAGATATTATTGTCAAAGCAAAAATTGTAACAATAAACGGATTTTCCGCTCACGCAGATCAAAAAGAACTTATCTCTTGGATGCAAGAATTCAATAAACTCGATAGAATTTTCCTAATACATGGAGAATATGACAAACAAGTTATTTTCAAATCCGTCATAAGAAACATAATGGACAAAAAAGCACATATTGTTGAAATGAAAGAGAAAATCTATATTTAACCCATAGGATATAGGATTTTCTCCTGAAGTTTTTTAATATCTTTTAAAATCTCTCTGTTTAAAGTAACTTCTATAGCTTTAAGAGAAGGTTCAAGCTGCTCTAATTTTCTTGCTCCGATAATTGTAGAGGCCACAAAATCAAAATGTTTTGAATATGCAACCGCTAAAGTTACAGGATGGAGATCATATTTTTTTGCAATTTCCAAAAACATTTCAGTGGCTTTTAGGGTTTTTTCATTATAAAATCTTTTTGCATGGTTTCTGACTCTACTGTTTGGATAATTCATATAAAATATAAATCTAGCATCTTTTGGAGGATTTGAAGTATTGTATTTACCGCTTAAAATTCCACCGGCTATTGGAGAGTATGGAAGCAATGAAACCTTTTCTTTTTTACACACATATTCAAGCTCGTCAAAAAATCTTGGATTAAGCACGCTGAAATTATTCTGTATGCTCTCAAATCTAGCCAGTCCTTCATATTTTGAAATGGTATTTGCTTTTGTAAGCCCATATGCGCTATCATTTGAAGTTCCTATATATCTAACTTTACCTTCTTTTACAAGCTCGTCAAATGCCCTCATTGTCTCTTCTATAGGAACTATCGTATCTGGCCAGTGCTGTTGATATAAATCGATATAATCTGTTTTTAGTCTTTTTAAACTACCTTCAATGGCTCTTTTGATATGAAATCTATCCATTGCTGTTAGACCGTAACGAATCGGAGGCACAAACCATCCGCTTGCCGCTCCGGCTACTTTACTAGCCAAAATAACACTCTCTCTTGGCTTTGTCTTTAACCACTCCCCTACTATCTTTTCTGTAACTCCTGCATATTTAGCCTCAGGTGGCACAGGATAAAGTTCTGCCGTATCGAAAAAATTTATTCCTTTATCATATGCTCTATCTAATATTTTAAAAGCTTCTTTTTTATCAGTAGTGCTACCAAATGTCATTGTCCCAAGACATATAACACTTACTCTAAGACCTGATTTTCCGATATACCTATATTCCATTTACATCCTTTTAAAAAATATATTTTTATATATAAGCACTAAAATGAGATTATTTATTGTTATTAAAATAAACATAAAAAATCTTTAAAATAACTTTACATAATATTTTTACTCTTTATATTTAATAGAATCTTTTATCCCAGCTTTTTTAAATCCTTTAAGTCTTAATCTGCAGCTATCACAAACTCCGCAAGCTTCATCTTCATTTTTATAACAACTCCATGTATATTCCAAAGGAACACCAACTTCAAGTGCCTTTTTTACAATATCCTCTTTTTTTAGATGAATAAGCGGAGTTTTAATTTCAATGTGTGTTTTGGGTTTTGTTCCTGAATTTATTGCTTTTTGCATATTTTTTATAAATTCTTCCCTACAATCTGGATATCCACTGCTATCTTCTTCTACTACACCAATAAAAATAGCCTTTGCATTTTCTTTTTCTGCTATTGCTGCCGCAATTGAGAGAAAAATTCCATTTCTAAATGGAACATATGTTATGGGAATACCTGGTTTAATCCCATCGATTGGAACTTCTATATTTTCATCCACTAAAGCGCTTGCTCCTATTTGTTTAAAAAACGGAATATCTATTATATATCTGTTTTGTAATTTTAAATAATCGCATATTTTATTAAAACTTTCAAGCTCCTTCTCCTCTGTTCTTTGTCCATAATTAAAATGAAGCGGTATTATTTCATACCCCTCTTTTTTGGCAATAAAAGCTGCTGTGGATGAATCCATTCCACCGCTTAAAATAACAATTGCTTTTTTCATATAAGCGCCTTTTTTGTATAATTTTACTAAAAAAGGGATATAAATGATAGATTTTGAAAATAGAAGTGATTTTGAATTTGATATATCCATTTTAAATGAAATATATAAATTTTTAACCGATAAAGACATTGAATTAATTTTAACCACAGACAAAGAAATTAAAAAACTTAATAAATTATACAGAAACATAGACAAACCAACTGATGTTTTAAGCTTCCCACTAGATAATTTACCAAGAATGCCTCTTGGAAGTATTGTAATTTCAGTTGAAACAGCCAAAAGAGGTGCAAAAGAATTTGGGCATTCAATCGATGATGAAATTAAACTTTTGTTTATTCACGGACTTTTGCATCTACTTGGATATGATCATGAAATAGATAATGGAGAGATGAGAGAAAAAGAAAAAGAAATAATAAAAAAATTCAATCTCCCTAAAAGCTTGATAATAAGAAATAATTAATATGATATAATTTCGCTTCAAGAGCCCTTAGCTCAACTGGCAGAGCACCTGACTCTTAATCAGGGGGTTGTGGGTTCGATTCCCACAGGGCTCATATTTTGTTTATTTTATATAATTTTTTACGTTCTCTACTTGTAGGAATTTCAAGAACATCTCTATATTTTGAAATAGTTCTCCTGACAAGATTTAAATTATATTTTTTATTAATAATTTCGGTAATTTTATCATCGCTTAAGGGTCTATTTTTATCTTCATTTTTAATTATTTTTTTTATTTCTTCTTTAATTTGCATAGCTGATATATTATCATCAAGAGCTGTTGAAAAAAAAGTTTTTATAGGAATTATTCCTTTATTACATAAAAGATATTTATTTGAAATTGCTCTACTTATTGTAGAAGGAGCATAATCAAGCTCGTCCGAAAGATCCTTTATTTTCATAGGCTTAATAACACCGCCAATAAAAAATTCATATTGAAATTCAGCTATCATTAAAGCTATTTTTTTGAGAGTTGATTTTCTAAGCTCAAGTGCGTCAACCAAATCTCTTGCTTCTTGAATTTTGGTTTTGCAAAATTCATCCGTTATATCACATTCTTTTATGATAATTTCAGGATAATATTCATCATTAAGTTTGATTTCTAAGCCATTTTGGGTATTTAGAATAATAATTTCAGGAATTATTTCTTCATCTTTTACATAATCCATTGCAGGCGTTACCTTTAATTGTTTAATAATATTTACAGCTTCTTTATAATGTTTTGCATCATCGTATTTATGTATATTTTCCAAATCTTCAATCATCTCTTTTGCAAGTTTGAACACTTTATTATCTATTGGCATATTATAAAGTTGAAAAAGCATACACTCTTTAATATCTCTAGCCCCCACCCCTGATGGATTTAAATATATAAATCTTTCTCTTATATGTTTTACTTTTTTTAAATCAACGTTTAATTTTTTAGCAATTTTTCTTTCATCACCTTCAAAAAAACCTTCAGGAGAAATATCATTTAATATTTCATAAGCGATTAGTTTTGATTTTTCGGTAGGAAATAGATTGGAATTTTCTATTTGTTCCATTAAATCCTCATAAAGTGTTTTATTAGATATCGTAAGAGTTTCTATTTCATCGGTTATAGCTTTTTTTAAATTGCTTATAGTAATAAATTTTTTATTTTTAACTTCAACAAAAGGGTTTTCTTTGGAAGCTTCTTTAATCTCATCATATAATTCATCCATTGAAGCTTTTAAGATAGGCAAAAAATTAATAAGCTTGCTAGAGAGTTTATTCTGAGTTTTTGTTTTTAATTTCATAAACTAAATTTTTCTCCCAAATAGTGTTTTCTAACTTCATTATTATTAATAATTTCTTCCGAATTTCCTTGTGTTAAAATTCTACCGTCTTTTAATACATACGCTCTATCACATATTGAAAGAGTTTCTCTAACATTATGGTCTGTAATGATTATTCCTATTCCGTTTTCTTTTAATAGTTTAACTAAATCCTTAATATCATTTACATTAACAGGATCAACTCCAGCAAAAGGTTCATCCAAAAACAAAAATTTTGGTTTTGGAACAAGGGCTCTGGCAATCTCAACTCTTCTTCTTTCACCCCCACTTAAATTAATTCCTTTTCTTTTTCTTATAGGTTCTATATTAAATTGTTCTAATAACCCTTCTACCACTTCTTCTCGAATTTTTTTATCATAATACTCCTCAGCAATAATATACAAATTATCCTCAACACTTAAATCCCTGAAAATCGAACTCTCCTGTGGCAAATATCCAATACCAAGCCTTGCTTTTTTATGAAGAGGCAAAAAAGTGATATTGTTTTTATCCAAAAATACTTCCCCTTCATCCGGCTTCAAAAGACCACAAATTAAATAAAAGGTGGTAGTTTTGCCAGCTCCGTTTGGTCCTAGTAATCCTACAATTTCAGAAGTTGAGGCTTTAATACTCACACCTTTTATTATCTGCGTTTTTTTGAAAGATTTTTTTAAATTATTTGCACTTAATACTGACATTTTATTATCCTATGGCTGTTTTTTAATTCTATATTAATTTTTAAATAATCAAATCCGAATCTCTGTAAAACATCCTCTATCTCTTCTCCCCATTCAATAAAATGAATTCCTTCTTTTTCTAACTCTTCCATCATCCCCAATGTAATAAATTCATCTTTTTTCTGATATACATCATAATGAAAAATTTTATTTTCATAAATATTCTGTATAGAAAATGTAGGAGATGTTGCAATATCTCTTATACCTTCACTTTTCAAAAATTCTTTTACCAGTGTTGTTTTCCCACTTCCGAGTGTTCCACTAAGTAAAATAATATTTTTTTTAGAATCTTTTATACACTTTATTACTTTTTTTAAATCATCTTTTTTTTCTATTTCAAATTCCATATAAAAACCTTTATTTACCAATATTATTATAACAAATTGATTTATAAAACTCTCCTAAATTCAAATACCCTTTGATATAATTCTAACTAAAAACAGGAGAAAAATGAAAGATTTGAAATCATTAAACGAATTAATCGAAATTTTACAAGAATTACCCAGTATCGGTAAAAAAAGCGCAACAAGACTTGCTCTATCGCTTGCAAAAGATAAATTTAAAGCATTAAAGCTGGTAAATGCAATTGAAAATGTTATATCAAACATAGAAGAATGCAAAATATGTGGTAATTTTAGCGAACATGAAATATGTGAAATATGCGATAATCCCTTAAGAGACAAAATATTAGCAATAGTAGAAAACCCAAAAGATATTATTACAATAGAGGAGAGTGGAAGTTATTATGGGTATTATTTTGTCCTTTCCAAGCTTAACAACGAAACAATAGAAAAAATACGAAATATAATAGAAGAAAAACAAATAAACGAAGTTATTTTTGCTTTTCCTCCGTGTGTTGAAAATGAAGCCAAATCTTTAGTTTTGGAAGAAAAACTAAAAGATTTAAATATAGAATTTTCACAAATAGCCCAAGGAGTTCCTACAGGTGTTCATTTTGAAAATGTTGATATTAATTCTTTAGCAAAAGCCATAAAACTAAGATTTAAAATTTGATATACTTTTATTTTAAAAAAGGAGACATAATGGATTATGCAAAAATTATTCAAGCAATTGAAAGCGTCAAACATCCTGCTATCAATGAATCACTTACAACTCTTGGAATATTACAGGATATTGATATTGAAAATGGCAAAGTAAAAGGAACATTGGTTTGGCCTTTCGAACTAGTTCCACCTCAAATTAAACAAATTATAATCTCTTCAATCCAAAACGCAATTCAGCCATTTGGACTTAATTTTGAATATGAAGAAAGATTAATGAATGATGATGAAAGAAACAGATTTTTAGAGCTTGAAAAAGCCAATTGGAAAGGTTTTTAAACCTCACTCAATTCGTCCCTATGGGGCTTGTAACATTCATTAAAAAATTTACTTTCTTTTTTAAGTGTTTCTTCATTGCAATTATTGATTATTTTTTGTGCCCATTCTTCTATTTTTTTACCAATTTTTTCTCCAAACTTTAAAAATAGAGCTTTTTTGTAATCTTCTTTTGTGTAAATTTTTCCTCCAACAAAAGGCAAACCATCAAGTGCTTGAAGTTTAAAAATTTCATAAGTTCTATTATCAAGTTCTTTTCCCCCTTTATACTGTTTTATAATCTCTTCTTTTTCTTTGGCAACTCTTTTTTTATATGAAAGATTTTTAAAAATTGCATATTTAACAGCTTCGGCTATTCCTATTGCCTCGGCTTTATTTTCATCAAACCCGAGTTTAAGAGCCCTAAATTTTTGAAGTGCAGCCATTTTTGGAAATCTATTTATTTTCATTTACAACCCTTTCATAATAAGCATTTTTCCCACTTGCATTTAAAAATTCATTAATTATAACTCCTCCTTTTGCAAATACAATATTCTCAGGTAGCTTTTCATCATACATTACTCGTTCTTTATCGATATTTTCTCTAACCCAATTTAACATAATATTTTTACTCTTTGGATTTATATATATTTTTCCATCTCGACTAAACTGCGAATTAAGAGATTTTGTATATTTTGCGGTTATTATTTCAAAATCTTTTTCTTTATATTCAAAATCCTCACTTAAAAAATGAAATTTTTTATCTTTGGTATAAAATCCTTTTTCATAAGGAATTTTATTAACTGCAGGATTTATACCCCATTCCTCTTCTATCCAATCCACTTTTTTAGATATTATCTCCATATATTCATCTTCACTTCTTAATCCTTTAAATCCAAAAGCCTCAAATAAAAATTTTGTCAATTCATATTCAGATATTGATTTTCCATTTTCCATTTTACATTTTACATTTTTTAAAATGTATTCATGAAAATAACTTCCTCTTATATCTTTTTTTTCATAAAAATCTTTTGTAGGAATAAAAAGAGTTGAAATTTGTGCCGTTTCGTCATAATATTTCCCAAAAACAATTGTTGTTTTTTCTTTTAATTTTTTCCATTCATTTCGATTTACAAAACTTACAAGAGGATTTGCTCCTTGAATGAACACAACATCAAAATCATTAATATTAACATCAAAAAGAGGCACTTTATTTTTATGCTCTATCTTAAAAGGATTATTAAGCCCAAATGAACTGCTGCCAAGAAAAGCAACACCTTTTGACTTTTTTCCAAACATATCGAGTAAAAAAGCAAAAGAATCAATAGCCCAGGTAGTTTTCCAGCACTCTTTACATTTAGCAACTCCAAGCCCTTCAAGAATTACAGCACCTTCAATTAATTTATTTAATAAAATTTCAGCTCTTTTAATATCAACACCGCATTTTTTTATTAATTCCTCTTTTGAATATCCATCAACTATTTTTTTAAACTTTTCAAAGCCAATTCCGTCATTTCTTTTGACTAAATTTTTCTCAAAAATTAATTTACTTAAAAGAATTGCCAAATAATAATCTCTGTTTGGTTTTATCTGAATAAAATAGTCTGAATTTTTAGCAGTTTTGGTATTTATTGCATCAATAGTTAAAATAAATTTATCTTTTATCAAATCCAAAAGATGTATATTTGTAACATAAGGATTTCTACCCCAAATTATTATATTTTTAGCATTTTTAATAATCCATGTAGGAAGAATTAATGATTTACCTCTAGAATTAAAAATACCTCTCTCACCCATTCCATCACAAGTAGAACCAACAGCAAAAGTTGCACCGTATTTTTCAAAAAAGAGTTTAGTTACATTTTGCATAAGTCCTAAATGTCCAGAACCTTTTACAAAAAGCACTTTTTTTGGTTCAGTCTCTTTTAAAATATCAACAAGGTTTTTAAGCCCTATATTTAACATAATATTTTTACTCTTAAATTTTACGGAAGTTTCACGAGGAAATTTGAAGTAATTATTTAATTTCCAACAAAGGTAAGGAGTAAACCCCTCTCCCTTAAATTTCTCATTTTCAATTTTACAACGACAAGCATCCCAGCAATCAAGTGGACAAAACATTACACATTAAACCTAAAATGCATTATATCACCATCCTGAACAATATAATCTTTACCCTCAAGTCTCATTTTTCCAGCTTCTTTAGCACCTTGCTCGCCCCCATATTTTATAAAATCGTCATAACTGATAACTTCGGCTCTTATAAATCCTTTTTCAAAATCAGTATGAATAACTCCCGCTGCCTGCGGAGCTTTTGTCCCTTTTTTTATAGTCCAGCTTCTAACTTCGATTTTACCTGCGGTAAAATATGAAATAAGCCCCAATTTCTCATAGGCTTTTTTGATAATCTGCTCAAGCCCGCTTTCACTCGCACCCATACTTTCAAGAAATTCTTTTTTTTCTTCATCTTTCATTCCAACCATCTCTTCTTCTATTTTTGCACAAAGCTTTATAACTTCTCTATTATGTTTAGCTGCATATTCTTTAAGAGCCTTAACATATTCATTATCTTCGGCAAGTCCCTCTTCATCGACATTTGCACCATAAAAAATTTCTTTATTTGTTAGAAAATTAAGTTCTCTTTCCAAAACTTTAAAAGCTTCTTCGTCTTTTTTAGGAAAGCTTGAAACGGGATTTCCATCTGCCAACCACTCCATAAGCTCCTTAGCAATTTCTAATTGCGCTTTTGCATCTTTACTTCCTTTGGCCTGTTTTTGTAATTTTTCCATTCTTTTTTCAAGCGTCTGAATATCAGCATATAAAAGTTCTTGCTCTATTATTTCAACATCTCTTATAGGATCGACACTATTTTCTACATGAATTACATTTGGATCGTCGAAACATCTTACCATATGCAAAATTATATCAGTCTCTCTAATATTTGCCAAAAATTGATTCCCTAATCCCTCACCTTTGCTAGCACCTTTTACTAATCCGGCAATATCAACAAATTCTATTACGGAATGCTGAATTCTATCAGGCTTTACAATTTCAGCTAATTTTTCTACTCTCTCATCAGGCACGGGCACAACTGCTTTATTAGGCTCAATTGTGCAAAACGGAAAGTTTGCAGCCTCGGCATTTTGGGTTTTAGTAAGTGCATTAAACGTAGTAGATTTTCCAACATTAGGAAGTCCGACAATACCAACTTTCATTAAATTCCTTTTTTTTGTGAAATTATAACGAAAAGAAAGGAATTAAAATGATTTTAAATAAGATATGATAGTATCAAGAGCAAATCCGCTTGCTCCATGAGGAT
>CAZIBT010000012.1:0-12650 GCA_964537435.1 uncultured Nautiliales bacterium
TTGAAGGAAGTGAAAAAACACACGGTGCGCCTCTTGGAGAGGAAGTTATCAAAAAAAGCAAAATTGCAGCTGGGTTTGACCCTGAAAAAACTTTTTATGTTCCTCAAGACACTTTAATAAGATTTAGATGTGTAAAAGAAAAAGGCGAACTTTTTGAGATCGAATGGAGCAAAAAAGCAAGAGTGAAAGAAATAGAGGAATTTTTCGAAAAAGATTTTAGTGAAATTATTTGGCCTGAATTTGATGATGGAGAAAATATTGCCACAAGAAAAAGCAATGGCAAAATATTAAACGCAATTTCAAAAGCTATCCCTTCTTTTCTTGGAGGAAGTGCAGATCTTGCACCTTCAAACAACACGCATTTAGAAGGTGAGGATGATTTCCCATATGGTAAAAATCTTCATTTTGGCATCAGAGAACATGCAATGGGAGCTATAAATAATGCATTTGCAGCATACGGATTTTTGCCATATGCTGCTACGTTTTTGGTTTTTAGTGATTATTTAAGAGGTGCACTTAGAATAGCAGCTCTTAGCAGTCATAAAAATTACTGGATTTTTACACACGATTCCATTGCTCTTGGAGAAGATGGACCAACACATCAGCCAGTTGAACATTTAAGCGCTCTTAGGGCTATTCCGAATTTATATCTATTTAGACCTGCGGATGCCAATGAAAATGTAAATGCTTGGAAAGTAGCGCTTAATATTGATGCGCCCGTTGTTTTTGCCCTCTCTCGTCAGGGGCTTAAAAATATAACTCCAAAAGAAGTGGATTTAAGCAAAGGCGCATATATTCTAAAAGAAGGTAATGCTAATATTACATTAGTAGCAAGCGGAAGTGAAGTAAATTTAGCAATGGAAGTTGCAAATGAAATAGATGCAAGAGTTGTAAGCGTTCCTTGTTTTGATTTGCTTGAAATTCAGACAGAGGAATTTAAAAAATCTCTTTTTAAAGGAAAAGTAGTGGCAATTGAGGCTGCTAGGGCATTTGAATGGTATAAATATGCAGATATTGTTATAGGAATGAATAGTTTTGGGGCAAGTGGAAAAGGAAGTGAAGTTTATAAATATTTTGGATTTAGTAAGGACGCAATTTTAGAAAAAATAGGTTACAAAAAGTAACATTTTATTCTTTTTTTTTCTTTTTTAAACAAAATTTAAGTTTTTAGATTTATAATTTCATCAGTTTTTCTTTCCTTAAAATTACCTTAAAGGTTTAAAAATATGTTTAGTTTTAATCCTCTTTCGGTGTTGTTTTTGATATTAATTCTGCTTGGGGTTATTCCGAATATTTTTTATATGAGCGGATATTTATCGCACATAAAAAGAAAAACGCATTTTTTAATACATTATTTTGTGTTTATAATTTCTATGATAGGTGTTGTATTAAGCAATGAAATTTTAATGTTTTTGTTTTTTTGGGAGCTTATGAGTCTAACAAGTTGGCAGCTTATTTTAAATGAAAACAATAAAGATAGTATAAAAGCGGCGAAATTTTACTTTTTTATGACGCATTTTGGATATGTATTTATTTTGATGTTTTTTTTACTTATTTCAAATAACAATCTTTTTTGTGATTTTGATTCATTAAAAATTGTAGCGGCAAATTTCAAATATCCTACGCTTTTGTTTTTTCTTATGGCAATAGGATTTTTAAGTAAAGCCGGAGTTGTTCCTTTGCATGTATGGCTTCCATATGCTCACCCTGCAGCACCTTCTCCAGTTTCGGCGCTAATGAGTGGTGTAATGCTAAAAATTGCTATTTATGCATTTTTGAAATTTTTATTTTTTTTGCCAAACTGGCCTATTGAGTGGGGAATAATTATATTGGTTTTGGGATCTCTTTCTTCTCTTGTAGGTGTGTTATATGCTCTTGTAGAGCATGATATCAAAGCTCTTCTTGCCAATCATTCTGTTGAAAACATAGGAATTATACTAATCGCTCTTGGGGTGGGGATGATTTTTACAACGCTTAAATTTCCTCTTCTTGCCGCTTTTGCTTTTATTGCAGGAGTTTATCATACATTTAACCATATGAGCTTTAAATCTCTTTTATTTATGGGAGCGGGAAGTGTTTTATATGAAACACATACCAAAAATATAGAAAAATACGGGGGACTTATTAAAAATATGCCTCTAACAGCAATAATGTTTTTAATAGCTGCAATAAGTATTTCAGCTCTCCCACCTACAAACGGGTTTTTAAGCGAATGGATGATTTTTCAAAGTATGTTAAGTTCAAGCGGTCTTGAAAACATTGCCTTAAAGCTTTCATTTCCTTTTGCAATATTTGCTCTTGCCTTAACAGGAGGGCTAGCAATAGCCTGTTTTGTAAAAGCATTTGGTATAACTTTTCTAGGACTTTATAGGAGCGCTAATGCAAAACATGCAAAAGAAGTTAATATATTAATGCAAATAGGTCAAATTTTAATGGCTTTTGTTGTAATTTCTTTAATGCTGTTTTTGCCTTTTTTTATTAAACTAATAAATAATTCTTTGCCTATTGCCAATATTTACAATAAAATATTTCCTAATATTTGGACTATGCATTCTATTACAAATGGAGGAGCTGTGTCTCCTTTACTATTATTAATAGCTCTTGTGGTTTCGGTAGCGGTAATTTATCTGATATACAAATCTCTTAATGTGAAAAAAAGAGTATATCATACGTGGGGGTGCGGGTATAATACAAATTCCAAAAGCCAATATTCAGCTACCGGTTTTGCTGGGCCTATAAGAAAATTTTTTGCATGGCTTTATAGACCTGATGTTCATACACATACCCAAACACTTGCCGGACATAAAACAAAATTCAGATCTTCTTTTTATGAAGTGCATGTAAAACCTCTTTTTGAAAAATCTCTATATTTGGGAACAAAAAAATTAATTAATTTTATTGCTTATTATGTATATAAACTTTCACATTTTGAAAAGGAAAGATATGTTGTTTTAATTTTCAATTTATTATTGCTGGTGCTTTTCAGTTATAGAGTTTTATACCATAATGTAACATGGGGAAATTTATTGCTTGAAATAATTATAATGGCCGTATTTATCAAAATCTTGATACTCGGAGAGAAAAGATGATAGATTATATTTTAAGTGTTTTTTTACTGTTTATAATTTCTCCATTTTTATTGGGGTTTATTAAAAGTATAAAAATGTTTATGCTTTTTAAAAAACCTATCTCAGCGTTTCAGCCTTATTTGGATTTTGTGAAACTTTTAAAAAAAGAGGTTGTTTATTCAAAAGAAGGTTCTTTTGTTTCCAGAATAGCGCCTTTTTTAGTATTGGCACCTATAATTGTTGTTATGTTTTTATTGCCTCCAATATTTAAAGGAAGTTTTTATATCTCTTTTATGGATGCGTTTACCATAACAGGACTTCTTAGTCTTTCTACATTTTTTCTGATGCTTTTAGGACTTGATAATGCAAGCAGTTTTGGAGGTATAGGCTCAAGCAGGGAAGCTTTTATTTCTGCACTAGTAGAACCTGCGATGATATTAAGTATTTTTGCTATTTCTTTAATGGCCAAAAGTATAGGGCTTGGCAAAGCGGCGCTTAATTTAACATATCATTTTCCTTTAAATCATGCTGCTAGTTTTATTCTTGCGGGAATTTCCTTTTTTATTTTGCTAATTGCAGAAAACGGCCGAATTCCTGTTGATAATCCTGAAACACACTTAGAGCTTACAATGGTGCATGAGGCAATGATACTTGAATCAAATGGCCCTGACCTTGCTCTTTTGGAAATGGCCTCAGCTTTGAAATTCGGGATATTTGCGACACTATTTGCCACGCTATTTTTGCCTTTTGGGGCTAATTTATGCTGGTGTTTGGCTGTAAGTGTTTATATTTTAAAACTTATTTTAGTATGTGTATTAGTGGCGATAATTGAACTTAATACAGCAAAATTAAGACTTTTTAAAGTTCCAAATCTGCTTGGAATTGCAATAATTTTTGGGTTTTTATCACTTGTAACTTTTTATATTTTGGGAGTATGAAATGATAAATTTGTTAATGGGATTTTTTATTGCAACATTGATAACAGAGCTTTTTACCACAAGGCTTTTTAGGCTTATAATGTGGTATTCTCTAAATTCTTTGTTTTTGGGACTTATTGCAGTTTATAACGGATATTTGATAAATGATAAAGCAATGCTTATTACAGGTGTTGTTACTCTTTTGGTTAAATTTATCGCAATTCCTTATGTTTTGAAATATTTTTTTCTGAAATTTAATGTTTCAAGAAATATAAAAGCTAGTTTATCCATTCATTATGCGGTGATTATTGTTCCTATTGTTTTGGTTTTTACTTTTTATCTTATAACGCCTCTTTTTGCTGATTTTGTTCATTCAAATTATGTTGGTTTAAGCATAAGTTCTTTGATGCTCTCTTTGCTTTTGATGATAGAGCATAAAAATATAGCCCCTAAAATAATAGGATTTTTATCCATTGAAAATTCACTTTTTCTACTTGGTATAAGCGCAACAGAAGGAATGCCTATGCTCGTGGAACTTGGAATATTTGTTGATTTATTAATGTTGATTGTTATTATAAACATACTTTTTAAATATCAAGGAGAGTAGATGTATTTCATATTTTTGCCTTCCTTTTTGATTTTTGTTTTAAGCTTTTTTAAAATAAACAGAATTTTAATGAGTATTTTGGCCGCAAGTATTATTTTGCCTGTTATTTATATTTTAAACAATCCTTTTCATAATGGATTTTTTTATTCCGATAAACTTGGTGCTTTTGTTCTTTTGGTCTCATCTATTGTAGGAATAGGAGTTAGCCTTTCTTTGATTTCACTTCCTAAAAGAATAAAAATAGATGAAAAAGATTTGAAACTTTTTTATAGGTTTTTTGGTATTTTTTGGTTTGGACTTATAATTTCTATTTTAGCAAATAATATGGGGCTTTACTGGATAGGACTTGAATTTGCCACTCTTTCAACTGTTTATATGATTAAAACAAAAAAAACGACTGCTTCTCATAATGAAGCATGGAAATATTTGATTGTAGGTGCAGTTGCCATTTCACTTATACTTTTTGGGATTATTTTGATGTATTCATCAGCAAAGGCAAATTTGGGCGAAAATGCTATGAATTTCTATGTTTTAATAAAGCACACTAATAAAATAAATCCTTTTTTGTTTGAAATAGGATTTTTAATAGCAAGTGTAGGAATGTTTGTAAAAATGGGTTTTTTCCCTATGAATTTATGGCTGGCGGATATAGAAAGGGCTGCTGTTTATCCTGTGGGGGCGCTTTTTAGCGGGATTTTGGAAAGTGCGATAATGCTTGGATTTTTTAGATTTTCAAAAATTGAATATATAATAAATTATTCGCATTTGATAACCTTTGTTTATGCATATTCTATTTTTACGCTTTTTATGGTAAGTTTTTTGATTTTTAGAAGCAAAGATTATATAAGAATGTTTTCACTATCAGGAATTGAGCATATGACGCTTATTTCTCTTTTTTGGGTGAGTGGCGGATTTTTCGCCGCTCTTTTGCATTTTGCCGCTCATGCATTTTTTAAACCAGCTTTGTTTTTAAGTTCAGGAATGCTAGAACAAAACGGAAAATATATTTTTAAAGGAACTCTTAGAGGATATAAAAATAAAATTATTCCTATTTTAATTTCACTAATGTTTTTGGGGGTAATTTCCCTCCCTCCAAGTCCTATGTTTTTTAGTGAAATTTTCGGATTTAAAGCAATGATTGATATAAGCAAAAATTCTTCTTATTTTTTATGGATGATAGCAGGGATTTTTTTGGTTTTGCTTTTTTTGAGTATTATTTTTTACAAATTTGTTCAGGTTTATCAGGAGGCTTTATATGAGGGTGTAGAAACAGAAAAAAAAGTTTTTAAAAGTGAAATTTTGATGCTTTTATTGTTTGTTTTGTCATTAATTGTTCTTTTGTTTAGTTTTAAATATATAAAGGGAATAGTATGAGACTGATAGCCAGATTTGCGCTTGATAATAAAGAAAATTTTGAAATAATAGATGTATTTGATAAAGAGATAAAAAAATTGCCGGTAAATAAAAAAAATCCTTTTGTAAAAAGTATTGCGCATAAATATCCTGCTGCTATATGGATGGAGAGGAAAATAAAAGATGAGTTTGGAATAGAGTTTGAAGGCAGTTTTGATAAACGTCCTTTAATTAAACATGAAAGATTTCCCAAAAATATTTATCCTTTAAGAAAAGATTTTAAAGATAAAAATATAAATTTCAGCGAATTTGAGCCGTATCATTATGAGGAAATAAGCGGAGATGGTGTGTTTTATGTTCCAGTTGGGCCTATACATGCAGGTATAATAGAACCAGGTCATTTTCATTTTTCACAGGCCGGAGAGGATATATTGCATTTAGAAGTTAGACATTTTTATAAACACAGAGGCATAGAAAAAATGGTTGAAGGCAAAAATCCCCTCAAAATTAAAAAAATTATAAGTAGAATAAGCGGAAATGAATCTGTTGCTTATCAAATAGCCTTTTTTAATATTTTGGCAAAAGCGTCAAATGTTAAAATACCTGAGAGTTTAAAAAGAAAGCAGGCAATTTTGCTTGAAATTGAAAGAATAATTCATCATTTAACAGATTTGGGCTTTATTCCAAATGATGCAGGGTTTAGTGCGGCTCTTGCTTTTATGGGAAAACTTACTGAGGATGCAAGGAGAATTTTTTATAAACTCACAGGCCATAGGTTTGGATTTGATTGTATTAAAGAGGAGATTTTTATTGATAATAAACTTTTGGATGAGTTTTTGCCTTATTTGAAAAAAGAGTTAGAATTTTTCAAAAATTGGATATTGGATATACCTTCTGTATGGGATAGGTTTGATACAACAGGAAAATTAAGCAAACAAAAAGCGCTTAAATATGGAGTTGTAGGAGTGGGGGCTAGGGCAAGTGGCGTTAAAATTGATGTTAGAAATAATGATTTTTATAAAAATTTTGGATTTGAAATACAGCTTGGCCAAAAAGGCGAGGTGGCTGATAGATTTAAATTGAGAATAGAAGAAATTTTTAACTCTATTGAAATGATAAATAATCTAAAAACAGATGAAAATGAAAATTTTGCTTTTGGCGAATTTAGAGATGGAGAGTATATGAGTTTTGTTGAAAGTTCTATTGGAGAGTTTTTTATGTATATGAAAATAACTGATGGGAAAATAGATAGATTTTTTGTGAGAGACCCTTCTTTTATAAACTGGCAGGCTTTTCATACAACGATTTATAAAGATATTATTGCAGATTTTCCGCTTATAAATAAAAGTTTTGATTTGAGTTATGCGGGGAATGACCTTTAATAAATGAAAAATGAAAAATGTAAAATGGAGAAAAGAAAATTGAAAATGGAGAAATAAAATGCTTAGATTTTGGCAAAAAAGAATTAAAACAGGGATTTTAACTGAAAATTTGGAATTTGATAGGGAACTTGAAGATATTAAAAAGAATATAAAAGATAAAATCAAAAAACATTTTGCCGGAAGTCTTGCCATTAGAATGGTAGATAGTGGGAGTTGTAATGCTTGTGAGACGGAATGCAACGCATTAAGCAATCCTTATTATGATTTACAAAGGCTTGGAATTCATTTTGTAGCAAGTCCTAGGCATGCTGATGTTTTGCTTTTAAGCGGTGTAATGACGTTTAATATGTATCATCACGCAAAAGATGCTTATAATCAGATGCCTTCTCCTAAATGGGTTATAACTCTTGGAGATTGTGCAAAAGATTTGGGAGTTTTTGAAAAAACCTATGCTATTAAAGGAAATGATTTGCCGGTTGATTTTCATATTCCAGGATGTCCTCCTAGTCCAAAAGATATTATAAAAGGTTTCTTGGAATTTTTAAAGGAGTTTGAAAAGTGAGTTTTACTCATTTATGTTATTAAGCTATGATATAATTACGGCAAAAAAGGAATAATATGATTTTGGCAACACCCGGACCTGTTGAAATACCTCTTTTTGTAAGAGAAACATTTTTAAATGAAACAATACATCATAGAACGCCTGAATTTAAAGAAATTTTGCTTGAAACATTAAATCTTTTCAAAGAAATAACTCATCTGCCTTTCAATGTTTTTCTCTCCTCTTCAGGAACGGGCGCAATGGAGGCGGCTGTTACCAATCTGGTAAAAGAGAGAGCTTTAACAATAAATGCTGGAAAATTTGGAGAGAGATGGGGCAAAATCTGCAAAGCTCATAATATTGAATACAAAGAGATAAAATATAATTGGGATACTCCAGCAAAAGTCGATGATGTTATAGCAGCAATCGAATCTGATAAAAAAATAGATACTCTTTTTATTCAAATATCTGAAAGCGCAGGAGGTCTAAGGCATCCTGTTGAAGAGATAGCGGCTGAAGTTAAACTTCTTAATAAAGATATTATAATTGTGGCTGATGGTATTACTGCCCTAGGAGTTGAGGATATTGATACAAGTAATATCGATGTGATTATAGGTGGAAGCCAGAAGGCTTTTATGCTTCCTCCCGGGCTTGCAATGCTTGGTGTTAGCGAAAAAGCATTTGAGAGAATGGGTGAGGGAAAAGGATTTTATTTTAATTTAGTAAATGAAATTAAAAAACAAAATGAAGGTTCAAGTGCTTTTACACCTGCAACGGGACATATTATTGCATTAAATACTGTGTTAAAAAAATTAAAAGAAATAGGGCTTAAAAATCATTATGAAAATACTGCCAAAAGACACAAAGCTTTATTGGCTGCAATTGAAGAAATAGGCCTTAGTATCTTCCCTCAGGAACCGGCACTTTCAATGGCGGCTGTTTATTTTGAAAAAGCCGAGGAGCTTAGAAAAATAATTAAAACAAAATATGGTGTAAATGTGGCCGGAGGACAGGATCATATGAAAGGCAAACTTTTCAGGATAAACAATATGGGGCTTATTGAAGATTATAAAATGAGCCATATAATAAATTCAATTGAACTTGCCTTGGATGAACTTGGAATAAGAAAATACGATGGAAGCGGAGTTAGAGTTTATTCAAATGAAAAATTGAAAGTGTAAAGTGAAAAGTGATAAAATTAAAATTGAGATTGATTTATTGTTGGAGGATATGTAAATGAAATATATAATTTTAAGTGTTTTATTGATGAGTTTAGGTTGGTATTTAATAAAATTTATTGATATTTCATTAAAAGAGTTCAAATGATTTTTGCACATGATATACCGGATGGGGCTAAGCTTTATTTTGGCAAAAAGGCTAAAATAAAAAGGGAAATAGAAAATATTGCAAGTGAAGTGTTTGAGAATGAGGAATATGAAGAGATAGTAAGTCCTTATTTTTCTTATCATCAATTAGAGGCTTTGAGTGAAAAAGAGCTTATAAGATTTATGGACAAAGAAAATAGAACCCTTGCTTTAAGAGGGGATAGTTCAATTGATATTATAAGGCTTGTTATCAAAAGACTTAAAAGCGAGGCAAAAAAGTGGTTTTATATCCAGCCTGTTTTTAGAGCGCCTTCAACAGAAATAAACCAAATAGGTGCCGAGTGGTTAAAGGGCGATTTGATTAGGGTTTTAAAAACAAATATAAATATTTTAAAAAGACTAAACAAAAATTATCCTTTAATTCTCTCTCACATTAAAATTCCTCAAATTGCTTCAAAATTAAGCGGGGTTAGTGTTGAAGATATTAAAAAAATGAGAATAGATAAGTTTGATTCACTTTTGAAAGATCTTTTAATGTTTGATAAAAATTCAAATCCTAATAATTTTCCAAAAGAGATTAGAAATTATTTAATTGATCTTTTGGAAATTGCCAAAAATATTGATTATGAAGTAATTTTTGCCCCTTTGTATGTAGCAAATCTGAGATATTACAACGGGATTTTTTACAGGATAATAAACAATAACGAAATTATTGCAAAAGGCGGAGAATATAAAGTAGAGGGGATAAAAAGCGTCGGATTTTCTATTTATACGGATAATTTATTAAAGGATATGAATGGCTGATTTGATTGTTGGACTTCAATGGGGAGATGAGGGAAAAGGAAAAATTGTAGATTTGGTAGCGAAAAATTATGATATTGTAATTAGAAGCCAAGGTGGGCACAATGCCGGGCATACAGTTGTGCTTGAAGGCAAAAAATATGCACTTCACCTGTTACCAAGCGGTGTTTTAAATCCAAATGCAATGAATGTAATAGGAAACGGGGTTGTGGTGTATCCAAAACAGCTTATAAAAGAGATAAAGGAATTTGATAAAAATATAAAAAACAAACTTTTGATTTCAGATAAAGCCCATATGATACTAGACCATCATATTGCAATAGATAAAGCAAGGGAAAGACTAAGAGGTAAAAACGCCATAGGAACTACCGGTAGAGGTATAGGTCCTGCTTATGCTGATAAAATAGCAAGAGTTGGTGTTAGAATGGGAGAGCTTAGAGATATCGATAAATTAATGCAAAAACTTTTTGATTATTATGAAATGAACAAAGGCTATTTTGAATATTTGGGTATTGAAATTCCCGATAGTGATAAATTAAAAAAAGAGCTTGAATATTACAAAAACGAACTAATTGAAAACATCACCGATACCACAAAATATCTGTGGGAGAATATGGATAAAAATATGCTCCTTGAAGGAGCTCAAGCGACACTTCTTGATATAGACCATGGGACATATCCTTATGTTACAAGCTCAAATACTATTGCAAGTGGGGCTTTGACAGGTAGCGGACTTCCACCAAAGGCGCTTAATAAAGTAATAGGAATTGCAAAAGCTTATACTACAAGGGTTGGTAATGGTCCTTTTCCTACGGAGGATTTAGGAAATGATGGGGAGAAAATAAGAGTGCAAGGAGCGGAGTTTGGGACTACAACAGGTAGGCCTAGAAGATGCGGTTGGTTTGATGTAGTGGCTGCAAAATATGCAATTACTCTTAATGGATGTGATGAAATTGCTTTAATGAAACTTGATGTGTTGGATGGATTTGACAGGGTAAAAATCTGTATAGGATATGAAAAAGATGGTAAAAAAATAGATTATTTTCCAAGCGATATAGAAGGTATTAAACCTTTGTATGTTGAGCTTGAAGGATGGGATGGAAGTAGTGGGGTTACGGAATTTGATAAGCTTCCTGAAAATGCCAGAAAATATGTAGAGTTTTTGGAAGAGAAAATCGGCACTCATATTAAGTATATTTCAACCGGGGCTGAAAGAAATGCAACAATTATTCGTTAATTGGTATATTAGTGTATTGGTATATTGGTTTTACAAATACACTAATAACAAATATACCAATTACCAACCCCAATGAAAACAAAATTTGATTCACTTGTTAAAATAAAAAAAAACGAACTTAAAAAAATTGAAAAAGATTTAATAAAAGTAAACAGTGCAATTGATTTAATAAAAAATAAAATAAAAGAGCTGCAAATAAAATTTAATTCTTTCTCCATTCCCGATAAAGGAAATTTTAAAGAAATATATCAGATAAAAGCTATGCAAAACGCCATTAAAAGTGAAATTGATAATTATAAAAGCCAGCTTAAAATGCTAAATGAAAGAAAAAATCTTTTAATTTCAAAACATAAAGCTGCAAATATTGAATATGAAAAAATGAAATACCTTCAAACAATGGAGATAAAAAAACAACTTCAAAAACAAAAACAAAAAGAAAATATGCAAATGGATGAAATTGCTATAATGTTAAGGAAAAATCATGAATCCGAATAATGTTTATTTGGTGCAAACGGACACAACTGCCGGATTTTTGTCTCAAAACAAAAAAAAATTAAATCAGATAAAAAAAAGAGCGCTAAATCAGAAAATTTTAATAGAAGTTGAGAGTTTAAAAACACTCAAAAATTTTACAAGGGTTCCGGCAAAATTTAAAAATATGGTTAGAAGAGTTAAAAAAACAACCTTTATTTATCCAAAAGGTGAATCTTTTAGAGTAGTTAAAGATGAAAAACATCTTGAATTTTTAAGAAAGTTTAAATGGATGTATTCAACTTCTGCCAATTTAAGCGGAAAAAAATTTGATAAGGAATGGGCTATAAAACAAGCTGATATTATAGTAGAAGGAAAAGAAGGCTTTTTTGAAGGTGAGCCATCAAATATTTATAAAATTAACAATTCCAAAATAAAGAAACTAAGATGAAAAACATTTCATTTTACATTTTTCATTTTACATTTTTCATTTTTTTAGTAGGTTGTGCTACCAAAACCACCCCGGTATTTGTCAGTATCTATTCTCCTCAGATTAAAATTTCAGATGAAGGGTTTTTAAAAGAAGCTCCGGGATATAAAGAATTGATTATTTATAAACTCGGAAGTGAGCCTGTGAGTTTTACTTTGAAAGAGAACAAAATATGTGTAAATTATCATTGTTTTAATAAGAAAGATTTTATGCAAAAATATTTCAAAGGATTTAAAAAAGATTTTTTTGATAAAATTTTAAATAAAGAACCTTTATCTGTTGGAATAATAACAAAAACATCAAACGGCTTTATTCAAAAATCAAAAAATATTATTTACATGGTTAAGAAGAATGAAGTTTTATTTAAAGATAGACAAAGAAAAATTATAATTTTTATAAAATTTTTAAGGAGCAAAAATGATTAAAAAAGCGCTTTTCCCCGCCGCAGGTTACGGAAC
>CAZIBT010000013.1:0-12509 GCA_964537435.1 uncultured Nautiliales bacterium
TACCTCCAATTGTTGAATAGTCCATACTTGCCGGGTCAGGCGGATAAAAAAGTCCTCTTTTTTCGACTTCTTTTTGAAGTGTGGCATTAATAACCCCCGGCTGAACCACGGCTACCATATCTTTTTTGTCAATTTCAATTATTTTATTCATATATTTCTCAACCGCCAATACAATACCACCTTTTACAGGCAAAGCTCCTCCCGTAAAACCGCTGCCTGCACCTCTTGGAATAATGGATATCTTATTATCATTGCAATATTTTAAAATTTTGCTCACTTCCTCTTCATTTTCAGGAAAAATCACGGCCTCTGGATAAAAATGTTCTCTTGTTGCATCATAAGAATATGCGTGAAGATGGATTTTGTCCGTTTTTATATCTTCTTCACCCACTATTTTTTTCAAATTTTCGATATGTTTATCAAACATTTTATTCCTTTATCATTGACTTATAATAATTTATAGGATTTTTCATATCAAAATCAAAATTATATGACGTATAAAAAGGAAGTTTAAATTTACCTTTAAATGAAAAATCCTCTTCATTTATTGCATAAAAGCTAAGTGCATCAACTTCATAAAGTTTATCAAGTGCAAAAATATACATTCCTATATCCATTTTTTTTGCAAAATTAATAAAATCCTCTTTTGTTGGTTCATCTTCCAAAAAAACACCTAAAACATCAATAGGAATAATGCTAAAAGTAGAAAATCTTTTTTTAAGTTTTAAATATGTCTGTAAATTAGGAGCAATTATTGCAATTCTTTTATAATTTTTACCAAAAATTACTTCATCATTCTTTTTGGGTAAAACTATTGGGAGAGCAAAAGCATCGTTTTTCAAAGCTTTGTATGAATACAAAACCGCCTTATTCTCTCCTGCGCTCACACATCTAGCACATATTATTTTTTCTTTTTCATAAGGACATAATACTATACCGCTAATACCCTTTTTCAAAAAAGCATCTGTTGTTATTACATTATTGGATACATCTGTTATATGTGTAACCAAACCTTCTGCATATAAAGAGATTGTTATTAATAAGATAAAAAAAATCCTCATTAATTTCCTTTTTTTGATACAATTATATCAAAAAGGTATTAAATGAAAGTTGATATTTTGGTTATCGGAAGCGGAATTGCGGGAATGATGGCTGCAATAGAAGCAAAAGAGTTAGGAAGCAATGTGGCAATAGTTACAAAAAAATCTCCAATGGCTAATAATTCTTTTATGGCAAAAGGTGGTATCAATGCCGCACTTAATAATATGAACGATGGCGATTCAATAGAACATCATATAGAAGATACTTTAAAATCAGGTATGGGACTTGCAGAAGAAGAAGCTGTCAGAATTTTTTGTGAACAAGCTCCCCAGGTTGTAAGAGAACTTCATAGAAAATTCAAAGTCCCTTTTACCACTCTGCCTGATGGAAGATTAGCTCAAAGACCATTTGGCGGGACAAAATATAAAAGGACCTGTTTTGCAGCCGATACAACAGGTGCAGCAATTATGAAAACATTAAACAAAGCCCTGAAAGATTTAAATATTACCACTATAAAAAATCATTTTGCTTTGAATTTATTGGTAAATAAAGGTAAAATTGGAGGGGTTAATTTGCTAAATGAAAAAACAAATGAACTAAAAACAATTAAAGCCAAAGCCGTCATAATTGCAACAGGAGGTTATGCAGGATTATATAAAGGATATTCAACTAATGTAAACGACGCAACGGGAGATGGCATAGCTATGGGTCTTAGAGCCAGACTAGAAGGTATGGATATGGAATTTATTCAGTTTCACCCAACAGGACTTAAAGGAAGTAATTTTTTAATATCAGAAGCGGCAAGGGCCGAGGGTGGAAAATTAATAAATAGCGATGGCAAAGAGTTCGTGGATGAACTAAATACAAGAGATTTTGTTGCACGTGCAATTTTAAAACAGATATTAAAAGGAAAAGAAGTCTTTTTAGATTTAACTGACATACCAGAGGATATTATAAACACAAAACTTATTCACTTAAAAAAAAGAGTAAAATCACTAAAAGGAATAGATATTAGCTCTGAACCAATTCCTATTAATCCTTTAGCTCATTACACTATGGGAGGTATAAAAACAGATACATATGGCAAAACAGCAATAGAAGGTCTTTTTTATGCAGGGGAAGCTGGAAACAACGGAGTAAACGGAGCAAATCGGCTTGGAGGCAATTCACTCAGCGAAGGAGCTGTATTTGGTAAAATAGCAGGATACAAAGCCGTAAAATATTCTCACAGAAACAAAAACTATACTGAAATCAAAAAAGAAGATATTCAAAAAGATATAGATTTAATAGAAAAACTCAAAAACACCAAAATAAATGCAAAAGAAATTAAACATCAATTAGGAGATATTTTATATCAAAAAGTGGGAATATTAAGAAACGGTTATACACTAAAAAAAGCACTTAATAAAATTAATGACCTTAAAAAACTTGATATAAACACTGAAGATTCAAGTTTAATTGAAAAATTAGAAGCAATAAACGGGCTTGATATTGCAAAAGCTTTGACAAAAGCCGCTTTAAGCAGAGAAGAGAGCCGGGGAGCACATTTTAGAATGGATTATCCGGAAAAAGACCATGCATTTTTACATCATACAATTACTAAACTCTAAAATTTTTAATATATTCTCTTAATGCCTCTTTTGGCATTGGTTTTGCAAAATAATATCCTTGAATAAAATCAACTCCTGCATTTTTTAAATACTTAAGTGTTTCCTTATCTTCAACTCCTTCAGCTATTGTATATTTATTAAGCGCTTTTGCCATTGAAATTATTGCATCAACAATTAATCTATCTTCTTCATTATTTACAATATCTTTTATAAATTCTCTATCAATTTTAAGTGCGCTTATTGGAAGTTTTTTTAGATATGCTAATGATGAATAACCTGTTCCAAAATCATCTATTTCTACTCTAATTCCTTCATCTTTCAAAAGTTTTATTTGGGGCATAATTGCATTAATATTTTCCATTAAAACAGATTCTGTTATTTCTACAATAATATTTTCTTTTTTTACATTAAATTCTTCGATTTTTTTAATAAGTTTTAAACCTACATTTTGACTTAAAAGCTGAATTACGGATATATTCATAGAAAAAGAAAAAATTAAATTTTCATTTTCAAATTCTTTTGTGTCTTTTAAAACATTATCAAATATCAAATCACCTACTTCATTAATAAGTCCGCTCTCTTCTAAAATAGGAATAAATTTTCCCGGTGGGACAAGCCCTTTTTTTGGAGATTTCCATCTAATTAATGCCTCTACGCCCCATACTTTATTTTTTTTGATATCAATAATTGGCTGATAAAACATTACAAATTCTCTATTTTTAATAGCTTCTTTAAGCTCTTTTTCAATTTCCAAATAATCTTTTGGAAGAAGAGTTAAATTTTTATTAGCATATCCAATGCCTTTTCCTCCTCTTTTTTTAACTTCTTTTAAAGCTTCTTCAGCTAAAATAAATAAATCTTCCTCTTTTAATGAATCATCAGGATAAAAAGCAACTCCTATACTTATTGGCAAATAAACTCCACTACCATTAATTTGGACAATATCATCATTAAATTTCAAAATTTTCTCTAAATTTTCAAAAATACTCTCTTTTTTACCTTTAATAACAATTCCAAACTCATCACACCCAATTCTTGAAATAAAACTTGAATTTAATTTTTCTTTCAAATAATTAGTAAGTTTTAAAATAGCTTTATCTCCCGCCCAAAATCCTAAAACTTCATTAACTTTTCTTAATTTATCAATATCAATTAAAGCTATTGTAAAAGGTATTTTTTCTTTTATAAGCTGTTTTATTTCCTTAATAAAAATTTCTCTTTTTGGCAAAAGCGTTAAAGTATCGGTAGAAATTATTAACTTTGCTTTTTCTTTTATAAAAATATCAGTAATTGCTATATTTATTTTATAAATAATTTCTTTGAGTAAAATCAAATCTTCATCATTAAAATGAATGTTTTTTTCACTGTAAAAAAGTGTGGCATATGCTATTTCACTTTCATGTTTATACTCCCACTTTTTGTAAATAGGAAAAATTAATGATTTTTTATAATATTTATCCCTAAATTCCACATCTTCAATAATTACTTCTTCATCTTTTAAAAGCATATCGAGAATACCTTGAAAATAAGCAAAATTAAACGACTTTTTCTTAAATTCAATATCTATTTCTTCTTCTTTTAAAGTTACAACAGGAATTATCTCTTTTAAATCCAAATCAACTTTTGCAACCCATCCAAAATCAAAAATTCCGGATTCAATAAAAATATTCAAAATTTCTTTTATTAAACTTTCGAAATCTTTGACCCTTACAATTAAATTAGCAATTTTTTCTTCAATTACATTTAATTTATAAGTAAGTGAATTTATTTCTTTTTGTTTTAAAGAAATAATAAAAAATTTTTTATTATCAATATGTATAATTTCAGCACTAATATCTACTAAAATTTCATTATTATGAAAATTTAAATAAATATTTTTTTTCTCATTAAAACCTTTTTTATCAAGTTTTTCAAAAAATTTATCAATTACATCACTAAACTCATAAGAGAAAAGTTCATAAAAATTTTTTCCAACTATTGATTTGGCATCTATATCAAAATTTTCAATAATATCATTTGTCTCAATTATTTTTTTATTTTCATCAACTAAAATTATGCCTTCTCTTATATCATAAATTTTTACGCATTTTATCAACAAATCAGTTACAATTTTTTCTAAATTATTTAGTTTTTCTTTATCTTTAACAATAAATTTCGCTTTTTCTAAAAATTCTTTTTTTATAAGTTCCATTTTTACCTTCTTTCAGATAACATATCATCTAAATTTTTATACATAACTCTTGTCTCTTCTTCAGCTTTTTTTATTTTATCCAATGAATCTTTCATATTTGATTTCATTACATCTCTCATATGTCCTTCAAATCTTTTTTGAGTATCTTTAATATCTCTATAGGCATTAGTATTTTCAAAAGAATTTTTACCATAGCCTTTATACCAAGTATTAAAGCTATGCTCTCCTTCATCTTCTCTGTATTTACTTTCACCTAAAATTTTTTCTTTATAATTTTTTATTTTAAACAGTAAATTATTAATCTTTTGTTCCAAAGAAATTAGCATATCGGATAAATCATCAAATTTTGCAAACAAAACTTTATCAAGTTCTGACAAAACATCAAAGCCTTTTTTGAAATTATCCATATATTCTTGCATTTGATTTATTATCGCATCCAAATTAGCACCCTCATCTGTCATATTTGAAGAATTTTGTTTTAATACTCCTATGGTTACTTCCACTTCTTTTGTTGCGTTTTGGGTTCTTTCAGCCAGTTTTCTAACTTCATCCGCTACAACGGCAAAACCTCTTCCAGCATCTCCCGCTCTTGCCGCTTCGATTGCAGCGTTTAGAGCCAATAAATTGGTCTGATCTGCTATATCTTTAATAAAATTAATGATATTATTAATGCTATCAACACTCTCATTTAAATTAGAAATATTTTCTCTTGCAGTTGAGGCAAAATTGAGTAAGGAATCAATCTCTTTTAAAAAATTATTAAAATTGATAACTAAAGCATTAATTTCATTTTTAACTTGTTCGTTTCCCTGAACCATTTCATTGAAATATTCGATATTAGAATGAGTGTTTTCTGCAATTTCCGTTAAATTTCCTTCCGATCTTTCGATTAAAGATTCGCATAAATTCATTTTATCTTGGTTTTCATTTTTTGAATTTATATCAATCTTTAATTTTTCATTTTCAGCTTTTATTCTTTGAATTTCATTTTCAAGCTCTTCAATTCTTTTGTGTAATGTTTCATTTTCTTTCCTAAACTCTTCACAGGATGAATTTTCATTTCCAAAAAACACTTTCACTCCTTTTTTAATTTTTTTAACACATTATACTCCACAAATTTCTAAAAAATCAACCTCATAATAAAATCTTATCATAAGGGGGGGGTAAGTCAAACTTGAAAAAGTTTGATTTTATCTGTTTGAAAGTGTTTTTTTAATTCCTCTTCAATAGCTTGCATAGTAATCATAGAGCTAGCACAAGTCGAACAGGCTCCCAAATATCTCACATAAATATTTGTATTTCCATCATTTTCTCTTATATCAACAAGCTCCAAACTTCCACCATCCATTGCTAACATAGGTTTTACTTTTTTATTCAAAAACTCTTCAATTACTTTTATTTTTTTGATAAAGCTCATTTTTTCAAAATCCTCTGTTTCCAAGCTTTCTTTTAATTTTTCTTTTTGCATCTGCTCTTGCACTTCTTTTATAATATCCACAAGATAAACATCCCTCTCTTCATGCCCTCCTGGAGCCACACAGCTTTTGCAATATGTTCCAGCATCTGTATATTTTTGAAGCTCTTCAACAGTTTTGACATTATGTTCTCTCACAATTTTTTCTATTTCACCTCTTGTAACCCTAGCACACTCACAAACTATCTCTTCATCTTTTAATTCCTTAACATCTTTTCCTTCATATTTTGCAGCGGCTTCAAGTATTACATCGTAAGCCATTACACTGCAATGCATCTTTTGTGGTGGAAATGCTGGTTTATCAGGCTTATCTCTTAAAGCTTTTTCAACATCAAGGTTTGTAATTTTTGTAGCTTCATCAACCGTCTTTCCAATTGTTAATTCTGTCATCATATCAGAACTCGCTATCGCCGTTCCACATCCAAAAGATTTAAATCTTGCATCGATTATTTTATCTGTTTTTGGATCAACTAACCAATAAAGCCTTACTGAATCTCCGCACGCTTCGCTTCCAAAATCTGCTACTACAAGTTTTGCACCTCTTTTTTTTGCATCTTCTTCACTAAATTCTCCCAAATATTTTGGATTGTTCATTCTTTCTATTACTTTGTTTGAATACTGCTCCCAAACATTTCCTGTTATCAAATCGCCTCTTGCCATTTTTGCTCCTTCAATTTAAATATATTGGTTATTGGTATATTTGTATATTAGTTATTTGTATATTGGAATTCGGAACTCCTCATCCACTCATTCACTCCGGTTTAACCTTTGCATAAGTCATAGATATATTTCTAAGTCTTTTAACTATTTTAGGTAAAACTTCTATAACATAATCAATTTCGCTCTCAGTTGTGAATCTACTTAATGAAAAAATTATTCCCGTATGCGCTATTTCCGGATCTTCTCCAAGAGATTCTAAAACTTCGCTACCTTCAAGTCTTTCACTAGAACAGCTGCTCCCTGTTGCCGCATAAATTTTATGCATATTCAAATCCCAAAGCATAGCTTCACCTTCAATTCCTTTGAATGAAGCAATAAGCGAATTTGGAAGTCTATATTTTTTATCCACATAGCTTTTGGTATCCGGAATGTTTAAAATAGCTTCTTCAAGCTTATCTCTAAGCCTCATTATTTCAGTATTCATATAATCAAGATTTTCATTAGCTTTTTTTAGAGCCTCTGCCATTGCTATTATTCCGTTTAAATAAACACTTCCGCCTCTTTTACCACCCATTTGATTTCCACCGTGAATTAAATTAACAAATGGAGCTCCACTTCTTACATAAAGACCGCCTATACCTTTTGGACCGTGAAATTTATGAGCCGAAAATGTAAAATAATCAACCCCCAAATCCCTTACATTCACTTTCACCTTCCCAATAGCTTGGGCCCCATCGCAATGAAAAGGAATATTATATTTTCTTGCAATCTCTCCTATTTCTTTAATTGGCTGAATTGCACCACTTTCATTACTTGCAAAAAGCACAGATATCAAAGCAGTATCATCTCTTATTGCATTTTCTACATCTTTTGGATTTATTCTTCCATTTTCATCGGTTCTAAGATATGTAACCTCCATACCAAATGTTTTGGCATATGCACAAGGTGCTTTAATTGAAGAGTGTTCCGCAATGGTTGTAATAATATGTTTTTTCTCATTTCCTCTAATAAATTCGTTTAAAAATGTTTTAATAACAGTATTGTTTCCCTCTGTCGTGGATGAAGTTATAATAATATCATCCTCATCATTTGCTCCAATTCCTGGATATAAAACATCATAAGCCTCGTTTAATTTTTTCCTTGCTTCAATTCCTAAGTCGTATATAACATTAATATTTCCAAAATATTTGCTAGATTCGCAATAAATTTTTTTTACATCTTCATCCATAGGAGTAGTAGAATTATTATCAAGATATACCATCAATTCTCCTTCATTTTTTATTTTATTTTATCCAAATAAAAAAAAGAAAAATTGATATATATCAAGATTTTTTAAGAAGTCTATTTAAAAGTCCTTGAAGTTTAAGCCATGATTTATGAGGCATTAAAGGAAACCCACTATAAACACCCGGAGTTTTTATAGATTTTGTAACTCCTCCTCTTGCAGCTATTGTTGTAAACGGAGCAATTTCAAGATGTCCTGCTGTTGCACTCTGCCCACCCATTACTACATTTCTGCCAAGTTTACTAGAACCGGATAAGCCTACTTGTGAAACCAAAATAGAATATTCCCCTATTTCACAATTATGGCCTATTTGAACCAAATTATCAATAATCGTTCCTTTTTTGATTCTTGTTTCTCCAAAAACAGCCCTATCAACAGTTGTATTAGCGCCTATTTCAACCTCATCTTCAATAACTACTCTTCCTAAATGATATATTTTTATATGTTTTCCATCTTTCGTATGTGCATACCCAAACCCATCGCTTCCAATTACACTTCCAGCGTGAATTTTAACATTTTTGCCAATTTTCGTATTTCGATAAATAGTTACATTAGGATATATTACACTTCCCTCCTCAATTTCAACAAAAGGTCCTATTACACATCCTGGCATTATAACAACATTTTTGCCAATTCTCACACCTTTTCCTATACGGACGCTTTCATCAACATCAGCACTTGCGTTTATTTGATATCCGCCTCTCTCCCATGCGGGAAAAACAAACAATTTTGTAAGGAAAGCTAGCTTTAAATAAGGCTCATCAGTAATTAAAGGAATTACTCCATCAGGAAGTTTATTAGCATCTTCTTTTCTTATTAAAACTGCCCCGGCTTTAGTGTTTTTTAGATATTTTTCATATTTTTTGTTTTCTAAAAAGCTTATTTCATTTTCTTTTGCATCGCTTAAAGTATTTATCCCAGTTATCTTTTTATCAAAATTCGGACATTTAATATCTAAATATTCACATATATCTTTTAAGCTAAATTCTTTTTTCTCTTTTTTCATAACACATTTTCCATTTTCCATTGTAAATTTACCTTTCTATTACACTAACACCGCTTCTGACAATTTCCAAATTATGATATTTAGCATGCATCGCTTTTAAAAAATTATCTATCCTATCAGGTCTATCTACAACACTCACTACAATATGCCTATCATTTACATTGCTTATTTTACCGTTATAACATCTAGCAATTGCATCAATATCAGCCAAATTATCTTTAACCTCTTTTAGTGGGAATTTAACCATTGCCATCTCTTTTTGGATAAAATTATCACTTTCAATTACTTTATAAACAGGAATTAATTTATAAAGCTGTTTTACAATCTGTTCAAACACCTTAGGATCCCCCTCGCTCATTATAGTCATTCTGCTAAACTCACTATTTGGAATAGGTGCGACAGTTAAAGATGTTATATTATATCCCCTAGCCGCAAACATATTCACTACTCTTGCCAATACTCCATGTTCATTATCCACTATAACTGATATTATTCTTTTCATTTGTCTTCCTTAAATATAAGCATATTTTTAAGAGGAGAATTTGGCGGAACCATAGGCAAAACATCTTCTCTTCTATCAACCTGAACGTCTATAAATGCGACTTTGTTTGATTTAAGCGCTTTATCAAATGCCTTTATAAATTCATCTTTTGTTTTAACTCTAAATCCTGCTCCTCCCATACTCTCAGCTAATTTTACAAAATCAGGCTGAACGTCGCTAAGGTCGGTTTCAGAAAGTCTATCCCCATAAAACATTGTTTGCCACTGTCTTACCATTCCTAAATAATTGTTATTTAGTATTATATTTATAACTGGAAGTTTATATTTATATCCTGTTAAAACCTCCTGAATATTCATCATAATACTTCCATCCCCACTGAAATTAATAACTATTTTTTCTTTTACACCTTCTTTTGCTCCAAGAGCTGCTGGAAAACCAAATCCCATTGTCCCAAGCCCACCGCTTGTAATCATCTGTCTTGGATATGTAAAAGGATAAAATTGTGCAGCCCACATCTGATGCTGTCCCACATCCGTAGTTATTACAGCATCCTCAGGTGCAAGTTCACCTGTTTTTTGAATTACCCACTGAGGTTTTATAACTTCATCACTATCGGCATATTTTAAAGGATAAAGCTCTTGGTATCTATTTAAAATTCCTCTCCATTCCTCATACCTTTTGGCATCAACTTCATCAAACAATATAGGTGCCATCTCCTCAAGAACCAGTTTAACATCCCCGACTATTGGATATTTTGTTTTAACAACTTTTCCTATCTGACTAGGGTCTATATCGATATGAATTATATCAGCGTTTTTTGCAAATTCATCGATTTTTCCTGTAACCCTATCATCAAATCTTGCCCCAAGAGATATAATCAAATCCGCATCATTCATTGCCATATTGGCGGCAAAACTTCCATGCATTCCCACCATTCCATAAAGATAAGGGCAATCATATCTTAAAACACCTCTTGCCATTAATGTTTCAACTGCGGGAATTTTAGTAAATTTCACAAGTTCTCTTATTATTTCACTTGCACCGCTTATTACACTTCCACCACCTATATAAAATACAGGCCTTTTAGCTTTTTTTATGGCTTCAACAGCTCTTTTAATAGCTCTTTTATTTCCATGATAAGTAGGTTTATAAGTTATTAAATCTATTTTTTCAGGATAAATGAATTTTGTTTTTTCAATGGTTACATCTTTTGGTAAATCTATATGCACAGGTCCAGGTCTTCCTGATTTTGCTAGATAAAAAGCCTCTTTTATTATAAAAGCCAAATCTTTAACATCTTTTACCAAAAAGTTATGTTTTGTAATAGGCCTTGTAACACCCACAGCATCAACTTCTTGGAATGCATCCGTTCCTATCGCACCTGTGGGAACCTGACCTGAAAATATTACCAAAGGAATAGAATCAGTATAAGCAGTTGCAATTCCAGTTACAGCATTAGTAAGTCCAGGACCACTTGTAACCATTGCGACGCCGACTTTGCCAGTAGCTCTTGCATATCCATCAGCCATATGAACGGCACCTTGTTCATGTTTTGCCAAAATATGCTTGAAACTACTTTGTTTGTAAATTTCATCATAAACATTCATTATAGCACCACCGGGATATCCGAAAACCGTTTTTACACCCTCTTTAATCAAACTCTCAATTACAATCTGAGCACCGCTTAATTTCATTAACAGCCTTTTTTCAGAATTATATCAAATAAAAAGTTTGCTGAAAATTTCTTTTTCAATTCTATTTTTAGCAAGCTCACAATACTCTTTGCTTATATCAACTCCTATTCCTTTTCTATTGTGTAAAATAGCTTCGATCAAAGTAGTTCCGCTACCCACAAAAGGATCAAAGACAATATCACCAACATAAGAAAAAAGTTTTATACATCTTTTAGGAAGTTCTCTTGGAAAAGGGGCAGGATGACCAATTCTTTTTTTACTTTCTCCATTAAATTGCCAAAGTCCATTCGTCCAATTTATAAATTCTTCTTTTGTAATATCGCTTTTTCCTTTATAATTTTTTTTCCATTCATCTTTATAAAGAATTAAAATTGCTTCAACAGGAGCAATGACATTAGGAGCTGAAGAACTCATCCAACTACCCCAAGCAGTTCTTCTACTAATATTATTTTCAGCCCAAATTATAGTGCTTTTATATTTCCAACCAACTTTTTGCGCAATTTTTGTTAAATCTGCTAATACAGGTTTTATACCTCCTTTATTTTTATCAAGTGGAATATTTAAACAAAATCTTGTAGAAGTTTTAGACCAATAAAAACAATTGTTTATCCATTGATACGAAAATTTTAAATAATTTTCATAACTCATTGTATCTTTATGTGTATCATATTCTATTCCTACATTATAAGGAGGAGAAGTTATTATTAAATCAAAACTTTCTTTTTCAAACAAATTTTTATTTAAAATATCAGCATTATAAATTTCAACATTTTCATTTTCATAAAAAATCATAATAAACCTTTTAAATCTTCAATTAACTTATTTATTGATTTAACTTTTTTACTCTTTTCAAAATTTTCTTTTGCCAAATAAATTCCATCAAGTTCATATTCCATAACAATTCTTGCTTTTTTAATTCCTCTTTTAGCATTAATAAAACTAATTTCATCATCTTTATCAGGAGTTATCATAAAAACTTTTATATCTTTTGTAATTTCATCTTGAAGCAATTTTAATTTCCAATAAGGTGTTTCTGTGTATCTTTC
>CAZIBT010000014.1:0-12292 GCA_964537435.1 uncultured Nautiliales bacterium
ATACATTATACAAAAGTAGAAAAAATAGTATAAAGGATAAGGGATGGCAAAAAAAATAGTAGAAGTGCTAAAACTTCAAATCCCAGCAGGAAAAGCAAATCCATCGCCTCCAGTGGGACCAGCTCTTGGTCAAAGAGGTATTAACATTATGGAATTTTGTAAAGCTTTTAATGAAAAAACAAAAGAGATGATGGGCTTTACAATTCCTGTTGAAATTACTGTTTATAATGATAGAAGTTTTACTTTTATCACCAAACAGCCTCCGGCAACTGACCTTTTAAAAAAAGCTGCTGGAATACAAAAAGGTAGTTCGAATCCTTTGAAAGAAAAGGTAGGAAAAATTACAAAAGATCAACTTAGGGAAATAGCTGAGAAAAAATTACCTGATTTAAACACTGATGATGTTGAAATGGCTATGAAAATAATAGCCGGTAGTGCAAAATCAATGGGAATTGAAATAGTAGAATAAGACCACTTGAGTGGTAGCAAAAATATTGCGTAGGAGTGAAAATGGCAAAAAAACACGGAAAAAGATATGAGGAGCTTCTAAAAAAAATTGATAAAGATGCATATTCTTTAAAAGAAGCTGCCGAAAAAATTAAAGATCTTAAATCTGCAAAATTTGATGAAACAGTTGAGCTTGCTTTGAAACTTGGAGTTGATCCAAGACATGCTGATCAAATGATTAGAGGGAGTGTTGTTTTACCTCACGGGACAGGAAAAGAGGTAAAAGTAGCAGTTCTTGCAAAAGGTGAAAAAGCTGAAGAGGCTAAAGCTGCTGGTGCTGATATTGTTGGAGAAGAAGAAATACTTGATATGATAAAAGAAGGCAATCTTGACTTTGATATTTTGATTGCTACACCTGATATGATGGGAAAACTTGGTAAGTTTGGTAGAATTTTGGGACCAAAAGGGCTTATGCCAAACCCTAAAACTGGAACTGTAACAATGGATGTTGCAAAAGCTGTCAAAAATGCTAAAGCTGGACAAGTTAATTTTAGGGTAGATAAAAAAGGAAATATGCACGTAGGTATTGGGAAAGTGAGTTTCTCACCAGATGAAATTTATGAAAATGCAAAAACGTTTGTTGAAAAAATAAACAAAATGAAACCTGCAAGCGCTAAAGGTAGATATATTCAAAGTGGGGCATTAAGTCTTACTATGAGTCCTAGTTTGAAACTTGATGTAAATGAATTAGCAGAATACAAATAGGCTTATGCCTAAGTCTAAATGACTTAGAAAGCAGGTGGTATTAGCCTTAATTTCCTGCCGAGTCTAAGTGAAAGGAGCTTTATGAAAAAGGAACTTAAAAGGCAAATTGTTGAGGAACTCAGTAAAGAGTTTACAAATGATGTAAGTGTTTTTTATGCTGATTTTAAAGGTCAAAGCGTAAAAGACCTTGAGAAATTAAGAAAAGCTGTAAAAGAAGCCGAAGGTAAAACGAAGATTATAAAAAATACTTTGGCAAAAATTGCTTTTGCAAATAACGGGATAGAAG
Organism: uncultured Nautiliales bacterium; assembly: GCA_964537435.1. GTDB lineage: Bacteria > Campylobacterota > Campylobacteria > Campylobacterales > Nautiliaceae > JALTBU01. Next base: position 1,499 of record CAZIBT010000014.1, read on the forward strand.
TAGCGTTTGAAGAAAACAATATTTTTGTATGGGGTGAAGATCAAATTACACTTGCAAAAATTTTAAGTAAACATGCAAAAGAGTATAAAGATACTTTTAAAATAAAAGGTGCAGTAATAGAGGGTGAAGTAAAAGATAGTGCTTATGTTGAAGAGGTAAGTAAATTGCCTACTAAAGATGAATTGCTTGGTATGGTTGCATTTATGATGAAAGCCCCTATTGCAAAATTTGCATGGGGATTAAATAAATTAATTGAAAAAAAATCTGAAGAATAAAAATAGGAGGAGTTATTATGGCATGTACATTTGAACAAATTTTAGAAACTATAGAAAATTTAACAGTTAAAGAATTAAACGAATTAGTAAAACTTTTTGAAGAAAAATTCGATGTTAGTGCACAGCCAACTGTAGTTGCTGGCGCTGGAGCTGCTGGTGGTGAAGCTGCAGAAGAAAAAACAGAATTTGATGTTATTTTAAAAGCACCTGGTGCCAAAAAAATTAATGTAATTAAAGTTGTTAGACAACTTACAGGCGCAGGATTAAAAGAAGCTAAAGAAATGGTTGATAATGCACCTACTACAATTAAAGAAGCAGTAAGCAAAGAAGAAGCTGAGGAAATTAAAAAAGCATTAGAAGAAGCAGGAGCAGAAGTAGAAGTAAAATAATTTACTTCTTGCTTTTTTTTATTTTTTTTGATATATAATAATTTTGCAATCTACAAAAAAAATCTCACCAGGAGAGCCTATGTTAAACCAATTAAAATCCGCCAATCGATTAAGAATTGATTTCTCTAAAATTCCGCAAATACTGGATATTCCAAATTTATTGCATTTGCAGCAAAACTCTTTTAAAGATTTTATAAATATTGAAAATCCAGAAAAAAGCGGTATAAACAAAGTATTTAAGTCAATGTTTCCTATTACAGATGCCCAAAATAGAATTACTCTTGAATATGCTGGAATTGAATTTAAAAAACCTAAATATACTGTTAGAGAATGTATGGAAAAAGGTCTTACTTATTCAATTCCTATTAGAATCAAAATAAGACTTATAGTTCATGAAAAAGATGAAAAAACAGGTGAAGTTATTGGAATTAAAGATATTAAAGAGCAGACACTTTTTATCAGGGATATTCCTTTGATGACTGAGAGAACAAGTTTTATTATAAATGGAGTTGAGAGGGTAATTGTAAATCAATTACACAGAAGTCCAGGTGTTATATTTAAACAAGAAGAAGCTCAAAATTCAAATAAGCTTTTATATTCAGCACAAATTATTCCTGATAGGGGAAGTTGGGTTTATTTTGAATATGATGTAAAAGATGTGCTTTATGTAAGAGTTAATAAAAGAAGAAAAGTTCCTGTAACAATACTTCTTAGAGCAATGGATTATTCAAAAGAAGATATATTAAAAATGTTTTATCCTATTTTAGATATAAAAATCAAAAACAATAAATTTTTGATGCTTTCAAGCTCTTTAGAACCTGGAAAATATGATTTTGATATTATAGATGAAGATGGAAATATTTTACTTTCTGCTGGAAAAAGATTAACCCAAAGAAAACTTGAAAAAATTCAAAAAGAGCATAAGTTTATTGAATACCCAATTGATATACTACTTGATAGACATTTAGCTGAGCCTATTTATGATCCTTTAACCGGAGAAGTTTTATTTGATACTTTAACAATACTTAATGATGTTAAACTTAAAAAAATACTTGAGAGCCAAATTGATGAATTTAAAATAGTAAATGATTTAGCTGAGGGTGTGGATGATGGAATTTTAAGAGCATTTCACCAAGATATTGAAGCACTTAAAATTCTTAAACAAACAGAAGGTATCGAAAACGAAAACGATTTGGCAAGAATTAGAATTTATAAAGTAATGAGACCAGGTGAGCCTGCAACTCCTCAGACGGCAAAAGAACTATTTGATAAACTTTTCTTTGATCCTGAAAGATACGATTTAACAAAAGTGGGTCGTATGAAAATGAATCATAAACTAGGTCTTAATGTGCCTGATGAAGTAACCGTTTTAACATATCAAGATATTATTAAAACAATTCAGTATTTAATAGGCGTGAAAAACGGTATAGGGCAAATTGATGATAGAGACCATTTGGGAAATAGAAGAATTAGAAGTATAGGAGAATTGTTGGCAAACAGGCTACAAGAAGGTCTTGCCAGAATGCAAAAAACCATAAAAGACAAAATGACAACAGTTACCAACATAAATGATTTGCTTCCTATGGATTTAGTAAATACAAAACTCGTAACAACAACTATTTTGGACTTTTTTGCTACGGGGCAATTATCACAATTTATGGACCAAACAAATCCATTAAGCGAAGTTGCGCATAAAAGAAGATTAAGCGCACTCGGAGAAGGCGGAGTTACAAGAGAGAGAGCGGGATTTGAAATAAGAGACGTTCATCCAAGCCATTATGGGAGAATATGTCCTATTGAAACACCTGAAGGTCAAAATATAGGACTTGTCAATACGCTTGCAACATATGCAAAAGTTAATGAATTTGGATTTATCGAAGCACCTTATAGAGTTGTAAAAAATGGAAGGGTAACTGATGAAATAGTCTATCTTACAGCAACTCAAGAAGAAGAAAAGGTAATAGCTCCTGCAAGTGTCAAAATAGATGAAAAAACAGGTGAAATTATAGAAGATTTAATAGAAGCTAGAAAAGATGGTGAGATTATTTTAGTTGATAAAAAAGAGGTTGATTTATATGATTTGAATCCAAAAATGATTGTAGGGGTTGGTGCAAGTTTAATTCCATTTTTAGAACATGACGATGCCAACAGAGCATTAATGGGATCAAACATGCAACGCCAAGGAGTGCCACTTCTTAGAAGCGAAGCTCCAATCGTAGGAACTGGACTTGAAAAATATGTAGCCCGTGATGCATGGCAAATTGTAAAAGCCAAAAGAGGTGGAAAAGTAATAAAAGTAGATGCCAAAAACATATATATTTTAGGAGAGAATGAAAACGGGGCATATATTGACCATTACGGACTTGAAAAATATTTAAGAACCAATCAAAATACTTGCTTTGATCAAAGACCTATCGTCAAAGAAGGTGATATTGTAAAAAGAGGTGATGTAATCGCCGATGGTCCTAATATGGATAACGGAGAAATAGCTCTTGGTAAAAATGTAATGGTTGCATTTATGCCGTGGAATGGTTATAACTATGAAGATGCTATTGTTTTAAGTGAAAGAATAATTAAAGACGATGTTTATACGTCAGTTCATATTTATGAAGAGGTATGTGAGGTTAGAGAACTTAAACACGGACTTGAAGAGCTTACATCTGATATTCCGGGTGTAAAACCGGAGCTTTTGACTCATTTGGATGAAAGCGGAATAATTAAAATAGGAACATATGTAAAACCCGGAATGATTTTGGTTGGTAAAATATCTCCAAAAGGTGATGTAAAACCTACACCTGAAGAGAGGCTTTTAAAATCAATTTTTGGCGATAAATCCGGGCATGTAGTAAATAGCTCTCTTTATGCCCCTGCAAGTATGGAAGGTGTGGTTATTGATGTTAAAGTTTATACAAAAAAAGGATATGAACTTGATGAGAGAGCTAGAAAAGCACATGAAGAAGAAAAAGCCAAAATAGAGGATGTTTATAAAAACCAATTAAATATCATTGATAATGAAGAAATGTATTCTTTAATTAATTTATTAGCCTCTTCTCCTATAATTAAAGATTTAGAATTAAACGGCAAAACATACAAAAAAGGTAAAAAACTACCTAAAAGCGAGTTAGAGAATATAAATAAATTTTTATTATTAAGTCTTGTTGAATATTTTGATGAAAAAACACAGCAAAAATTTGAAGAAATAAAAACAAAATACCAAAAAGAAAAAGAAAACATTAGACGTGATTATGATGAAAAAATAGAAATATTGGAAAGAGACGATATATTGCCAAACGGTGTTGCAAAAATGGTAAAAGTTTATATTGCAAATAAAAGAAAAATAAAAGTCGGTGATAAAATGGCAGGACGTCATGGAAACAAAGGTATAGTAAGTATTATTGTTCCTGAGGAGGATATGCCTTATATGGAAGATGGTAGAACTGTTGATATAGTTTTAAATCCTCTTGGGGTTCCTTCAAGGATGAATATCGGTCAGATATTGGAAGTTCATTTGGGATTAGTTGGTAAAAAACTGGGAGAGCAAATAGAAGAACTTCTTAAAAACGAACAAAATAATATGATGGAAAAATTAAGAGCCAAAATGAAAGAAATAGTTGAAATTGCTCATTTTGGAGAGAAATATAAAGAATTTCTTGATACTCTAACAAATGAGGAACTCTTAAAATATGCAAGAGACTGGGCGAAAGGAGTAAAATTTGCAACTACGCCTTTTGAGGGAGTAAATGAAGAGGAATTTAAAAAACTTTTTGAGCTTGCAGGAATTCCAAAAGATGGAAAAATGCAGCTGTATGACGGCAGAACGGGTGAGCCTATAAAAGAGCGGGTTAATGTCGGATATATGTATATGCTAAAACTTCATCATTTGGTAGATGATAAAGTTCATGCCAGAAGTATAGGACCATATAGCTTAATTACGCAACAACCTGTCGGAGGTAAAGCACTTTTTGGTGGACAAAGATTTGGAGAAATGGAAGTTTGGGCACTTGAAGCTTACGGCGCTGCATACAACCTTAAAGAGATGTTAACAACAAAATCTGATGATGTTGAAGGTAGAAACAAGGCTTACAGAGCTCTTACAAGAGGAGAAAATGTTCCTATTGAAGGACTTAGCGAAACATTCTTTGTATTGTCTAAAGAATTAAGAGCACTCGGACTTGATTTAGAGTTTTACAAAAAGGAAGAAGACAATGAAGAAATATAAATATACCAAACTTATTTGGGATGAGGAAACTAGACCATCCGATATCGATGCTGTTCAAGTAAAAATAGCTAGCCCAGAGGAAATTCTTTCATGGTCTTACGGAGAGGTTAAAAAACCTGAAACTATAAATTATAGAACACTTAAACCCGAAAGAGACGGGCTTTTTTGTGCAAAAATTTTCGGTCCTATAAATGATTATGAATGTCTTTGCGGTAAATATAAAAAAATGAGATATAAAGGTATTGTGTGTGAAAAATGCGGTGTAAAAGTTACCACAAGTAAAGTAAGACGTGAAAGATTTGGACATATTGAACTTGTAACACCTGTGGCTCATATTTGGTATGTAAGCAATTTGCCAAGTAGAATAGGAACATTACTTGATATAAAAATGAAAGATTTGGAAAGAGTTTTATATTATGAGGCTTATGTAGTTTATGAACCTGGTGATGCGCCTGTTAAAAGAGGTGATGTTTTGGTGGAGGATGAATATAGAAAACTTATAGAATTATACGGTGATACAGGATTCCATGCCGAAATGGGTGCGGAAATTATTAGAAAAATGTTAGAAGAGCTGGATTTGCCTGAAATGTATGCGAGTTTAAAAGAGGAGCTTAAAAACACAAAATCAGAAGCTAGAAAAAAAGAGATTGTCAAAAAACTTAAGATTGTAGAAGGATTTTTAAACTCAGACAATAGACCTGAATGGATGATTATGTCTGTTATACCTGTTTTGCCCCCTGATTTAAGACCCCTTGTGGCGCTTGATGGTGGCAAATTTGCGGTAGCAGATGTGAATGATTTATATAGACGTGTAATTCATAGAAATCAAAGATTAAAAAGATTAATTGAACTAGACGCACCAGAAATTATTATTAGAAACGAAAAAAGAATGCTTCAAGAATCCGTTGATGCTTTATTTGATAATGGAAGACGTGGTAATACGATTAAAGGTGCAAATAAAAGACCTCTTAAATCTTTAAGTGATATTATTAAGGGTAAAAGTGGAAGATTTAGACAAAATCTTCTTGGAAAAAGGGTGGATTATTCAGGTAGAAGTGTTATTGTAGTAGGACCAAACCTTAGAATGGATCAATGCGGACTTCCTAAAAAAATGGCTTTGGAGCTTTTTAAACCGCATTTGATTGGAAAACTTGAAGAAAAAGGTTATGCTACAACTATAAAACAAGCAAAAAGACATATTGAAGAAAAAACCCCTGAAGTTTGGGAATGTTTGCAAGAAGTTGTAGATCAATATCCAGTGCTTTTGAATAGGGCGCCAACTTTACATAAATTATCTATTCAAGCATTTCACCCTGTATTAATTGACGGAAATGCTATTCAATTGCACCCTTTGGTTTGTGCGGCATTTAACGCAGACTTTGATGGGGATCAAATGGCGGTGCACGTTCCTTTAAGTCAAGAAGCCATTGCAGAAGCTAAAATTTTAATGTTAAGTTCTATGAATATTCTTTTGCCAGCAAGCGGTAAAGCAATTGCAGTTCCTTCACAAGATATGGTCCTTGGAATTTATTATCTTTCTTTGATTAAAGAAGGAGTTAAAGGAGAACATAAACTATTTGCAAATCCTGAGGAAGTATTGGTAGCTTTTGACGAAGGTGCAGTTGATTTGCATGCAAAAATTAAAGTAAAAGTAAAAAATCTAATAATCGAGAGCACACCTGGAAGAATGATTTTACATTCTATTGCTCCAGAATTTGTTCCAGTTGAGATGTATAACAAAATAATGAAGAAAAAAGATATAGCAAATCTAGTTGATTATGTATATAAAACAGGAGGTCTTAAAGTAACAGCAGAATTTTTGGATAATCTTAAAGATTTGGGATTTAAATATGCTGCAAAAGTAGGTGTTTCTATTTCAATGGATGATATTATAGTTCCTAGTGAAAAATCAAAAATTATCGCAGAAGCTACAGAAAAAGTCAAAGAAGTTCAGGAACAATATAAAAAAGGTCTTTTAACTGATCAGGAAAGATACAATAAAATTGTGGATATTTGGACCAGGGTTGATAATGAAATCAAAGAAAAACTACTTGAGCTTATGAAAAAAGATAAAAATGGGTTCAATTCAATTCATATGATGGCTGATTCAGGTGCAAGGGGTAGTGCAAGTCAGATTAAACAGCTAGCAGGTATGAGGGGACTTATGGCAAAACCTAATGGAGAAATTATTGAAACTCCAATTATTTCAAACTTTAAAGAAGGTTTAAATGTTCTTGAATTTTTCATTTCAACTCACGGTGCAAGAAAAGGTCTTGCAGATACAGCTTTAAAAACTGCAAGTGCTGGGTATTTAACAAGAAAACTTGTTGATGTTTCACAAAATTTTAGAGTCGTAATGGAAGATTGTGGAACTCACGAAGGAATTGAAGTAACTGATATAACAGATGGTTCAACGTTAGTTGAATCGTTAGAAGAGAGAATTTATGGAAGAGTGCTTGCTGATGATGTATATGATCCAATTACAAATGAAGTGCTTTTTACAGAAGGAACATTAATTACTGAAGAAGAAGCAAAAGAGATAGTAAGAAAAGGTGTTAAATCTGTAAAAATAAGAAGTGCATTAACTTGTAAAGCGCCTAAAGGAATATGCTCTAAATGTTATGGAATGAATCTAGCTGAGAGAAAACTTGTTAAAGTAGGTGAAGCTGTGGGTATTATTGCAGCCCAATCAATCGGTGAACCTGGAACTCAGCTAACTTTAAGAACATTCCATACAGGTGGTATAGCAGGTTCAACCCAAGAAGAGAGACAAATAGTTGCTGATAAATATGGTTATATAAGATATTATAACATTCAAACTTATGAGAGAAATGGTAAAAAAATTGTAGCAAACAGGAGAAATGCGGCTGTTTTATTGGTTGAGCCTAAACTTAAATCTCCGTGTGATGGAATTGTTAAAATTCAAACCCAGCACGAAGAAGTAATAGTTGAAGTTGAATGTGATGATGGAAGTATTAAAAAATATTCTTTAAGAAAAAATGATATTGTTAAAGGAACAGAACTTGCAGGAATTTCTGGTAAAACAGAAGGTAAGCTTTATATACCATATAAAGACCAAAAAGTAAAAAAAGATGAAGCGATTGTTGAGGTTATTAAAGAAGCCTGGTATATACCTCAAAGAATTCCTTATGGAGCAGAACTTAAAGTCAATGATAACGAGCCTATTCCTGTAAGAGTTGAAAGCAAAGTAAGCGGGAATATCAAATATTACAGACTTTCTGGGGATCATTTAGAAAGAGTTTATGATATAAAAGCTGAAGAAGAAATAGGAATGGAAAATAAATACAAAGGCCTTTTTGCTGTAGTTGTTGATGAAAATGACAGAGAAGCAGGAAGATACTATATTGTTAGAGGCTCTAAAATTTTAAAAGATGATAATGCTTTGGTTAAAGCAGGCGAAATAATCGCAGAGTCTATAAAAGCAGAGCAACCTGTAATAGCAGAATGGGATCCATTTGCAAATCCTATTTTAGCTGAAGCAGATGGTATTATCAAATTCGAAGATATAATTGATGGCTTTACTGTTACAACGCAAATTGACGAATTAACGGGTGAATCAAGAATTATTGTTAAAGAATATCTCCCAAAAGGATACCATCCAAGAATTATTTTAGCGAGTAAAGATAAAGTTTATGAATATGTGCTTGAACCAAAAACAGTTATTCATGTTCAAGAAGGTGCTGAGGTAAAACAAGGAGATATCTTAGCAAAAACACCAAAAGCAGTAGCAAAATCAACGGATATTACAGGTGGTTTACCAAGGGTAAACGAATTGTTTGAGGCAAGAAGGCCTAAATCACCTGCGATTATAAGTGAGATTGATGGAGTGGTAAAATTCGGAAAAACAATAAGAGGAAAACAAAGACTTATTATTGAGGGAGAAGCATCTGTTAAAGAGTATCTTGTTCCACAAGATAGACAAATTTTAGTGCATGAAGGGGATTTTGTTCATGCAGGTGAAAGACTTACAGATGGTCAAATTTCAAGTTATGATATATTAAGTATTTTGGGAGAAAAAGCCCTTCAGCAATATATTGTAAATGAAGTTCAAAAAGTGTATCGTCTTCAAGGGGTTAATATTAATGATAAGCATATTGAACTTATTGTAAATCAAATGTTAAGACAGGTAAAAATAGTAGATAGCGGAGATACCAAATTTATAGAAGGCGATTTGGTAAGTAGGAAAATGTTTAATGAAGAAAATGAAAGAATCAAAAAATTTGGAGGTGAGAGCGCTATTGCCGAACCTGTTCTTGTTGGAATTACAAGAGCGGCAATTCAATCAGATAGTTTTATTTCAGCCGCAAGTTTCCAAGAAACTACAAGGGTATTGACAGAAGCCAGTATTCAAGGCAAATTTGATTATCTTGAAGATTTTAAAGAAAATATAGTATTAGGAAGGGTTGTTCCGGTTGGAACGGGAATGTTTTATCATAAGGAAAGAAAATTAAAACTAGATCATAAATAATTTTCTTTTCCTTTTTTAAAGGAAATTTTAAGTTGCTATATTTATTGAATTTTGATAAAATTACGCACTAAAAATTAAAAAAAGGAAGCAAATGCCTACTATTAACCAATTAGTGAGAAAAGGTAGAAAAAAAGTAATCAAAAAATCCAAATCAAGAGCATTACTTAGCTGTCCTCAAAGAAGAGGGGTTTGCACAAGGGTATATACAACTACCCCTAAAAAACCTAACTCAGCTTTGAGAAAAGTTGCAAAAGTAAGACTAACTTCTGGATATGAAGTAATTAGTTATATTCCAGGTGAAGGTCATAATTTGCAAGAGCACAGCATCGTGCTTGTTAGAGGAGGTAGGGTAAAAGACTTACCTGGTGTTAAATATCATATCGTAAGAGGTGCGCTAGATACTGCCGGAGTTAAAGGTAGAGTTCATTCTAGAAGTAAATATGGAACTAAAAAATCAGAGGCTGGTAAAAAATAGTTATTAAGTGATATATCAGAAAAGTTGTGAAGTAAATAATTTTTTAAGTAATAGTTGTTTTTTTGGTTATGGTAGGAGGATTTTTTTAATGGAAAATGTAAAATGGGAAATGTAAAATTAATTTTCCATTTTCAATTGTTAATTGTCCATTGATTGAACCTCCTCGCTGCCAAAAGGTAGAGTAAGTTCCCTGAAATGGGGATTAAAAAACTGAAGAGAAGGAGAATTTATGAGAAGAAGAAGAGCGCCAAAAAGACCTGTAATGCCAGATCCTGTATATAACAGCGAAGTTGTAACAAAATTTATTAACAAAGTTATGTGGGATGGTAAAAAAACATTGGCCGAGAGAATAGTTTATGGTGCAATAGAAAGACTTGATAATAAAGGTGAAGAAAAAGGAATTGATATATTTTTTAAAGCAATAGAAAATGTTAAGCCTCTTTTGGAAGTTAGAAGTAGAAGAGTAGGAGGTGCCACATATCAGGTTCCTATGGAAGTAAGACCCGAAAGACAGCAGACTTTATCAATAAGATGGATAGTTGATGCTGCAAGAAACAGAAATGAAAGAACTATGGTTGAAAGACTTGCAAATGAACTTTGGGATGCTGCGAATGAAAGAGGGGCTGCGTTTAAAAAACGTGAAGATACTCATAGAATGGCAGAAGCTAATAAAGCGTTTGCACATTATAGATGGTAAACAATTAAAAATGGAAAGTGAAAAATTAAAAATGATTTTTTTCTTTTCTCCTTTTTTCTACAAAACTTCAAAATCTGTTAAAATTTCAAAAAACTTAAGGAGATAATATGCCAAGAAAAACGCCATTACATTTGGTAAGAAATATAGGTATTGCGGCGCACATTGACGCAGGTAAAACAACAACTACAGAGAGAATTTTATATTATACAGGAATTAGTCATAAAATAGGTGAAGTTCATGAAGGTGCCGC
>CAZIBT010000015.1:0-8956 GCA_964537435.1 uncultured Nautiliales bacterium
GTTTTGAGAAAATAAAAGACATTATAGATGAATATGAAAAAAATGATTTAATTGAATTTATTATAAATCTGGCAAAAGATAAAGAAAAAAAATTAATTGAAGAAGAAGTTTATAAATTAAAAATTTTCAAAAAACATATTGAAGAAAAAGATAAATTTTTGCATTTTATTCTAGAGAGGTTTTCAAAACTTTCTTTTGATGATACAAATGGAGGTAAAGTTACCTGTTCGGGTGTGCTTGAAAGCAGAGGAATGGATTATGAAGGGGTTATAATTATTGATTTTAATGAAGGTATTGTGCCAAATGTGAATATGAAAGATCTGTTTTTGAATACATTTATAAGGAAACACTCAAGTCTCCCAACCAGAGAGGATAAAGAAAATCTTCAAAAACATTATTACTCGATTTTATTAGATAGTGCAAAAGAAGTTGCCGTTGCTTATGTTAATAACGAAGAAAACACACCAAGTAGATTTTTGTATGAGCTTGATTTAAAAGAAGCTAAAATTTATGATGAAAAATATGCCAATGTTATTTTTAAAACTTTCAATAAAAAAGAAATTCCGATATATAATGAAACGTTTCAAATAAAAGAGCCAATTACTCCCACAACACTTAAAATGCTTTTAGAATGTCCAAAAAAATATTATTTTTCAAAAATTTTGAATATAAAAAACGATGAAGAGAGCGAAATATTTTTCGGAAGTGTTTTGCATGAAGCGCTTGAATATTCACTGAAAAACAAAAATAAAATTAATTCTGCTGATGAATATTTTGAAACAATTATGAATTATATCTATCTTAAATTTCCTTCCAAAAAAGAAAAATTTGATATAAGAGTGAAATTTGAAGATGGAATTTTTGATTTTTGTAAGAAAGATTTCGAATATATGAAATATTCAAAACAAATTATTTTGGAAGAATGGATTAATTTTAAGTATGAAGGCAAACTTTTAAGTGCAAAAGTTGATAGAGCAGATATGTTAGATAATAAAGTAACAATGATAGATTACAAAACATCAAAAGAAGTCGATAAAGAAATTTATGATTTTCAGATGACTTTTTATTATCTGTGGGCTAAAGAAAAATTTAAAAATAAAGACATTGAAATTGTTTTTTATAAAATTAATGATAAAGCTGAAAAAATAAATGCCAGTTTGAAAATCGAAGAGCTTAAAGAAGTTTTAAATAATTTGCCAAAAAAAAGCACAAATGCAAAGGATATTATTGTAAATGATAAAATAATAAAAAAAGCAAGTGATATTTGTAAATACTGCGAATACAAAACTGCTTGTATGAAGGAGTGAATCATGAGTGTTTTAGTTGAATTTGCTATGTTTCCGCTAGATAAGGGCGAAAGTGTAAGTGAATATGTAAGTAGGATAATAAAAATGTTTCAAAATAGTAATATAAATTATCAGCTAACTCCTATGGGAACAATTTTCGAAGTTGAAACAATCGATGAGGCTACAAAGATAATTAACGATTCTTATAAATTATTAGAGCTAGATTGTAATAGGGTATATACAACAATAAAAATGGATATCAGAAAAAATAAATCTAATAGAATGAAGCAAAAAATTGAATCTATAATGAAAAAGATAAAAGAGTAAAATTATTATGTTAATTATATAATATTTTTTATACATATTTTAAATATTTTAGTAAATTTAAAAAAAAGGAAAAAAATGGATAGACTTTATGCTCCATGGAGGAGAGACTATCATGTAAACAATAAAAAAATAAATGAAAAGTGTGTTTTTTGTGGTATTGCAAATTCACCTGAATTTGATAATGAAAATCAGGTTTTTTATAGAGATGATATCTGTTTTTTTGTAATGAATAGATTTCCGTATAATCCGGGTCATTTTATGATAATTCCAAATAGACATGTAGGAGAATATGAAAACCTAAATGAAAAAGAGGTTATACATATTGCAAAAATGGCACAAAAGGGCTGTAAAATTCTTAAAAGTTTTGGAGCAGATGGAATTAATATGGGATGGAATTTGGGATTTGACGGGGGAGCAGGAATACCTGGGCATATTCATTTGCATTTGGTTCCGAGATTTAAAAGAGATACAAATATGATGAGCACGATTTTTAATACAAGGGTTTATAGTGCGGATTTTGAGAAGGTGTATAAGGAAATAAAAAAAATTTCCAAAAATTATCTCTGATAGATTATATCCACATTTTTTGGATATTTTGGAATAAAAATAGAAGGATTTATTTTTTTCAGGGATATTTGATTAAAAACAATACTTACAAGATTACCCATTTTATCCTTATACCATAGCTTTTTAGGTATTTTATCAAAAATGAAATAAGCTTTTTTGTTGTTAATTACCGCTTCATATTCATTTTGCTTTATTTTTTTTGCGTTATTTATTATATTTTGAAGATTAAATTTTGGTTTTTTTGATATTGTTACTTGAATTAAATCAGGCTCATATACATAAACTTTATCATTAATCCAAATATATTTTTCAACAGGATAGGTATAATGCCAGAAAATTTTATTTTTATGATAATAAATTTTTCCTTTATATATAAGTTTTTTCCCGTTTGATTGTATTGTTTGAATAAAATCGGCCTGAAAGTTTGATGGTAAATTCAAAGCATTTAAAAAATTGACCAAAAAAAAGATTAAAATAATTTTCCATTTTGTATTTTGCATTTTCCATTACCTTAGTTTTATGTTATTATAACAAAAAAATTTAAAGGCCTTTAATTATGGTAAAAACCGTATTTAGAAAAATTTTGGGGACTAGAAATGATAGGGAGCTTAAAAAATATCAAAAAAGAGTAAGAGAGATTAATGCACTAGAGCCAAAATATGAAAAAATGAGTGATGAGGAAATAAAAAGCGAGTTTAATAAAATAAAAGAAAATATTTTGGAAGAAATTAAAAACGGAGCGGATGAACAGGAAACTTTAAATAAATATTTGCCTGATGTGTTTGCTATGACAAGGGAAGCAAGTAAAAGAGTGCTTGGATTAAGACATTTTGATGTTCAGTTAATAGGAGGAATGGTTCTGCATGAAGGCAGGATTGCTGAGATGAAGACAGGGGAAGGTAAAACTCTTGTTGCAACGCTTGCTGTTGTTTTAAACGCAATTTTAGGAAAAGGTGTGCATGTAGTAACTGTTAATGATTATTTGGCAAAAAGAGACGCAAATGATATGAGTCCTATTTATTCTTTTTTTGGATTTAGCACTGGTGTAGTGGTTGGAGGAATGGAAGATTATGAAAGAAAACAAGCTTATAATTGCGATATTACTTATGCTACTAATACAGAGCTTGGATTCGATTATCTTAGAGACAATATGGCATTTGATATTGAACAAAAAGTTCAAAGAGGACACTATTTTGCAATAGTGGATGAAGTTGATTCTATTTTAATAGACGAAGCTAGAACTCCTTTAATTATTTCAGGACCTGCAAGTAAAAGAGAGGAAAATTATATATTGGCAGATAAAGTTGCTAAACAGCTTGTTAAAGACAAACATTTTACTATTGATGAGAAAGACAGGGTTGTTTTACTAACTGAAGAAGGTCTAAAAGAAGCTGAAAAGCTTTTTGGGGTTGAAAATCTTTATGAACCTGATAATGCGATTTTGGCGCATCATTTAGACCAAGCTCTTAAAGCTAATTATCTTTTTCAAAACGGCAAAGATTATATTGTAAGAAGCGGTGAAATATTAATTGTTGATGAATTTACTGGAAGAATAGCAGAAGGAAGAAGATTTAGTGAAGGATTGCATCAAGCACTAGAAGCAAAAGAGGGTGTGGATATTCAAGAAGAATCCCAAACATTTGCAGAAATAACATATCAAAATTATTTCAGACTATATGAAAAACTTGCGGGAATGACTGGAACAGCCCAAACCGAAGCTACCGAATTTTTGGAAATTTACGGTCTTGAGGTTATATCTATTCCTACAAATAAACCCATAATAAGAATAGATAGAAACGATTTGGTTTTTAAAACATCTGAAGAAAAATTTGAAGCGGTTGTTAAAAAAATAAAAGAATTACATAAAAAAGGCCAACCTGTTTTAATAGGAACAACAAGTGTAGAAAAAAGCGAATATTTAAGTTATCTTCTTAAAAAAGAAAAAATCCCTCACACTGTATTGAATGCAAAACATCATGAAAAAGAAGCTGAAATTATTGCAAAAGCAGGTCAAAAAGGTGCAGTAACGGTTGCAACCAATATGGCAGGTAGAGGAGTTGATATTAAACTTGGTGAAGGTGTTAAGGAATTAGGAGGTTTGTATATAATAGGAACAGAAAGACACGAAAGCAGAAGAATTGACAATCAGTTAAGAGGACGTTCTGGTCGTCAGGGTGATCCGGGAGAGAGTCAGTTTTATCTTTCTCTTGAAGATGATTTGTTAAGAATTTTTGGAAGTGAGAGAATTAAAAACATAATGGAGAGGTTAGGAATTGAAAGAGGAGAACATATTGATTCCAAAATTGTAACTCGTTCAATAGAAAAAGCGCAAAAAAAAGTAGAAAGTATGCATTTTGAATCCAGAAAACATATTCTAAAATATGATGATGTTGCAAATGAGCAAAGAAAAGTTATTTATAAATTTAGAGATCAATTGCTTGATCCTGATTATAATATTCAGGAAAAAATAGACGAAATAATAGAAGAATTTGTCGATTATATTTTTGCAAAATCCGAAATTATACCAGGTGCTCTTAAAGAAGATATCAATACAAATTCATTAAAAGCACATTTAAAAGAATATGCTGGAATTGATATTAATGAAAATGAATTGAGACAAGATTATGATGATTTGAGAAAATATGTTATAGAAAAAATTAAAAATCATTTAAATGAAAAATTCAAAGATGTTGACGAAAAAGAAAAAAACAGAATTTTCAAACAGGTATTTTTGCAAGTGCTTGACGAATCATGGAGAGACCATTTATATATGATGGATATTTTAAAAACTGGTATAGGTCTAAGAGGTTATAATCAGCAAGATCCTTTGGTTGAATATAAAAAAGAGAGTTTTGCTTTATTTGAGGAGCTTATAGAAAGAATAAAAGTGGAGGCTCTTAAAATTTTAAGCACGCTTGAGATTAAGTATGAAGAACAAGAAATTGATGAAGACATTGCGGAATTTTTAAAAGCTCTTGAAGGTAAAAATGTTGAAGAAATTTTAAATAATTTACCGGAAGTTCCCAAATATATGCAAAAAGTCGATAATGAAGCCATAATGAAAGAGCTTGAAGAACAGACTAAAATGCTTGAAGAAGAGCTTAAAGAAAAAAATAAGTTCAAAAAAGTAAAAAGAAATGACCCTTGTCCATGTGGCAGTGGTAAAAAATATAAAAATTGTTGTGGGAAAAGCCCTAAGTTTTAATAAATGAACAAAAAATTTGTTAATTTTATTATAAAAAGATATCTTAGATTTGATAAAAAACACCCATTTATTTATATAAGTTTTTTTCTTGCGTTTTTAGGGATTATGACTGGTGTTGCTACATTGATTATTGCAATGGGCATAATGAATGGAATGGATAGAGAATTTGAAAAAAAACTTAAAGTTATGAATTATCCCATTACCGTTTATTCTTCTTTGACACAAGTTAATGACAACACACTTAAATTATTAAAAAAACATTTTCCCAATTTCAAATATTCACCATATATCGAATCAAGTGCTATAATTCAGAGGAATTCTCTAAACGGTGTGTTGCTTTACGGTGTTAATTTTAATAAAGAATCCAAAATTAATTATATTTTTGCAAAAGCAGTTAAAAATATTAAAAAACCAGGGCTTTTTGATGTAGTAATAGGAAAAAGATTGTTTAATGACCTTGGAATTGCAAAAAATGAAAAAGTTATAATGATTTTTTCAAAAATAACACCTTTTGGTTTTGGTATAACCCCTGTTATGAAAAAAGTTAAAATAATTTCTTTTTTCAACAGCGGTTTAATCGCTTATGATAAAGGTATTGCTTATATGAATATTAATGGGCTTAAAAGAATACTTCATCAAAATTATTATAGTGGTATTCATATATGGACGCCTAATCCTTTCAAAGATATAGAAAAAATTAAAAAAATTTTACCTCCAGGGATTGGCGTAATAGGCTGGTGGCAACAAAATGGAAATTTTTTTGCAGCTCTAAGAATGGAAAAAAGAGCTCTTTTTTTGGTATTGATGTTAATTGTGATTGTGGCTGCTCTTAATATTATAAGCTCTTTGCTTATGATGATAATGACTAAAAGAAAAGAAATTGCACTTATGATAAGTCTTGGAGCCAGTAGAAAAGAAATAAAGGCTATTTTTTTAAGGCTTGGTATGTTAATTGGAGTTATAGCAATATTTTGTGGTTCTGTTTTGGGGCTTTTTGCTCTTTGGATATTAAAAAATTTCGATATCATAAAATTACCTGCAGATGTATATGGTGTTAGCAGATTGCCTATTGATTTGAGTTTCACTGATTTTATATTAATTAATATTGGAGCTTTTGTAATAGTTTTGATATCAAGCGTCTATCCGGCAAAAAAGGCTGCAAATACAGATGTTTTGGAAACACTTAGATATGAATGAGTTTATAGTAAAAATATTATGTTAATTAAAAGGATAATGAATGCAAAAAAATATAAAGACAGTTCAGACTCTTTTAGATGCTTTGCCATTTATTAGGAAATTTTATGGTAAAACAATTGTAATAAAATATGGAGGAGCTGCACAGATAGATGAAAAACTCAAAGAAAGTTTTGCAGTAGATATTTTAATGCTTTATATGGTAGGGATTAAGCCTGTTATAATTCACGGAGGTGGCAAAAGAATTACAGAAATTTTAAATGCTTTGAATATAAAAACAGAATTTAAAGATGGAGTTAGGGTAACAACACAAGAATCTATAAAAATAGCGGAAATGGTATTAAGCGGGGAAATTAATAAAGAAATTGTAAATATGTTAAATCAGCACGGAGCAAAAGCAATTGGAATAAACGGCAAAGATATGTCATTTATGAGGGCAAAATCAAAAGTGGGATTTACGGGTGAGATTATTTCAATTGATGGTGTTTTTATCAATAAATTAATAAGTGAAAATTTAATCCCAGTTATTGCGCCAATTGCAGCAGGCAATTCTCCTACACATCCGGGGTATAACATAAATGCCGATACTGCCGCAAGTGAAATAGCAGCAGCCATAAAAGCCAAAAGAATAATTTTTCTAACAGATACCCCTGGGGTTTTGGATAAAGAAAAAAAACTGATAAGCTCGTTAAAGAAAGGGACAATTGAAAAATTAAAAAATGACGGGACAATTGCGGGAGGAATGATTCCAAAAGTTGATGCAGCTTTAAATGCTGTTGAAAAAGGTGTTGAAAAAGCTCATATTATTGATGGCAGAATAGAACATTCTATTTTATTGGAGCTTTTAACAAGTGAAGGTATAGGGACTGAAATTAAAGAGTAAATGATATAATTCGGGCAAAAAAAGGAATAATTTGCCTTTGACTAAACTCAACAAAGAACAGTTAAATGCTGCAAGGGCTCCTTTGGGGCATAATCTTATAATAGCAAGTGCCGGAACCGGTAAAACATCTACAATAGTCGGTAGAATTGCATATTTATTACAAAATGGAATAAAACCAGAAGAAATTTTACTTTTAACATTTACCAATAAAGCGGCAAATGAAATGAAAGATAGAATTTCTAAATTTTTTGAAAATGCAAAAAATATTGAAGCTGGAACGTTTCATGCCGTTAGTTATAGATGGCTTAAAAAACTTAATAAAAAAATTGTTTTGAAATCTCCCAAAGATATGAAAATATTATTTAAATCTATTTATGAAAAAAGGGATTTTAAAAGGCTTGGTTTTGAAGAACAGCCTTATGGTGCAAATTATCTGTTTGATATTTATTCTCTTTTTTTAAACTCAAATAGTGATTCTTTTGAGGAGTGGCTTTTTAAAAGGGCTCCTAAACAGGAAAATTATGTGTTAATATATGAGGATATTTTTGATGAATATGAAGAAATCAAAAATAATTATAACTTAGCCGATTTTAATTCATTGCTTCTTAGTATGATAAAAGAACTTGAAAACGGCGCCAATAATCCTTTTAAAGAAGTATTAGTTGATGAATATCAAGATACAAATCCTCTGCAAAACAGACTAATTGAGAGTTTAAAACAAAATTCTCTCTTTTGTGTGGGCGATTACGACCAGAGTATTTACGCATTTAACGGAGCGGATATTAATATTATTTCGACATTTGATAAAAGATATCCAAATGCAAAAGTTTTCACACTCAAAAAAAATTATAGAAGTTATGGTGAAATATTAGCTATAGCAAACAAAGTAATAAAAAACAATCCAAGAATCTATCCAAAAGAGCTTGAAGTTACGAGAGGATTTAGCGGTGAATATCCTAAGCTTCTTATGTATATCGATACATTCGAGCAATATAGTGATATTGCCCAAAAAATTTTGAATTCATCAATAAATTACGATGAAATAGCCGTTCTTTTTAGGAATAATTCAAGTGCGGATGGTATTGAGGCGATGCTTAGGGAGAAAGGGATAGAGTGCAGACGAAAAGGAGGAGTAGGTTTTTTTGAAAGCAGGGAAATTAAAGTAACACTTGATATATTGGTTTTTTTACTTAATCCAAAAGATTTAATGGCATTTATTCATATTTTCGAATATGCAAAAGGCATAGGAAATGCAATTGCCGGGGATATATATGAAGCTTTAAATATTTTGGGAGAGGGTAATGCTATAGAAGGATTTTTAAATCCCAATTTAAGCAAAAAAATTTTTCAAAAGAAAAAAACCTCACTTCAACTTGGACTTTTTGATGATTTTTTGCAACTTGGCAGTATTAGTAAATTTAAAAACTTAGATTTTAGTGATGATTTCTTAAAAAATCCTATTTTGAAACATCCTAAATTAAGCGTTGAAGGTGC
>CAZIBT010000015.1:8966-12230 GCA_964537435.1 uncultured Nautiliales bacterium
GTGCTGTGTTTTTATATGATTTTTATAATTTTTTAAAAAAAGTTAAAAAATACAAAAATCCAAATTCAATTTTTACAAATCTTGTTAATTCAAATTTAATGGATAAAATAATAAACTCTTTGGCATTTCAGAGAAGTAAAGATAAAAATGGAAAACTAGATCAAGAAAAATTTACTGAAAATAAAGAAAAGATAAAAAACAAAATCCTGATTCTTGGGAATTTGCTTAAAAAATACAATGATTTGGAAAAATTTATAAATGCAATGGTTCTGGGTGCAAATGAAATGAGTGAAGGCAAGGGAGTAAATCTTTTAAGCGTGCATGCAAGTAAAGGGCTTGAATTCAAAGAAGTTTATATTGTAGATATGATGGAAGGTAGATTTCCCAATATCAAACTCTCAAAACCCTCGGGAGGTATTGAAGAAGAAAGACGACTTTTTTATGTAGCTGTTACAAGGGCAAAAGATAGGCTTTATTTTGCTTTTGCCAAAAGAGATAAGATTAAAAATATTGAATATGAGCCAAGCAGGTTTTTAATTGAAGCGGGATATGATGTGTGAATGTGTGGATGAGTTGATGGGTGTATGGGTAAATGAGTTAATGAGTGAATGTGTGGAAGGAAGTAGGACAGTTTATAAGAGAAATATAAATATAAATAAATTCCAAATACACAAATAACAAATATACAAATAAACCAATAATAATAAGGAACCAAATGAATTACAAAGAAAATAACATAAAAAACATAATGCATGGGTTTTTCTTGGCTGTTGCAATGACCATAGCCGAGCCGAGCACTATTTTGCCTTTAATAATTCATCATTTCACCCAAAATGTGATAATTATAGGTGTTTTTGTTTCTTTACTTAGAGGAGGAGCTATTTTAGTGCAACTTGTAGCCGCTTTTCATGCTCAAACATTTAAAAAAGCTATACCATATTTAAGGAGAGTATTTGCTGTTAGGGTAATTAGTTGGTTTTTGATAGGGCTTAGTATCTATTTTGTTGGAGATAAAAATCCAATTTTGACATTAACATTTTTCGGAATATTTTTATTTATATTTTCATTTTCAGCTGGATTTGGAAGTATCTATTTTATGGAAATAATGGCTAAGGTTTTTGATAAACAAGAGCGTGGTAAAACAATGGCCAACAGGCAGTTTTTTGCTGCGCTTGGCTCAATAATAAGCGGTGGAGTTGCCGGATGGGTTTTGAGTGAATTTAAACCGCCTGAAAGTTATGCTTATCTTTTTATGATAAGTGCTATTTTAATGAGTATCGGAATGATAGCGTTTGGAAGTATTAAAGAACCAATTAAAGAAAATATAAGGGAAAAAGAAGAAAATATTTTTTTATTTTTAAAAAACGCATTTGTTTTTTTAAAAGAAGATAAACTTTTACAAATTCAAATACTTGCAATGCTCTTTAGCTATTCATATCTTTTGGCTTTTCCTTTTGTAATAATTCAAGCTAAAAATACCATCCAT
Source organism: uncultured Nautiliales bacterium (assembly GCA_964537435.1). Lineage (GTDB taxonomy): Bacteria > Campylobacterota > Campylobacteria > Campylobacterales > Nautiliaceae > JALTBU01. The sequence continues at coordinate 10,453 of CAZIBT010000015.1, forward strand.
TTAACCGGTTGGCTTATAGGAGGGTTTGTTACTGTTCAGATGATAGGCTCTCTTATTGGAAATCTGTTTTGGAAAAAACTAGCCCCACAATATAAAAAAATATTTTTAATTTCTTATATTTTAATAATTGCTGCGTTTTTATCTATTTTATTTTTTCATATAAAAATTGCATATTTATTGTTTTTCTTTTTAATGGGTATAACTAAAGATGGGTTTAAAATAAGTGGGATGAATATGCTTTTTGAAATAGCACCTGAAGATAAAAGGCCTGTTTATGTGGCTTTGCAAAACAATATTACTTCAATAGGTCTGTTTTTCTCAATTCCGGGTGGATTTATTTTGGAACTTTTCGGATACAAAGTTTTATATATATTTACTGTTTGTATGTTAATTGTTGGAATATTTTTTGCAAGTAAACTTAAAGATTAATTTTTGTTATAATTTTCATAAAAAATTCTTATAAGGAATTGTTATGAAAAAAGTTTTGATATTAGGGGGTGGGCTTGCTGCTTTGGAAGCTGCAATATGGCTTAGGAAATATGGATTTGATGTAAGTGTTGTTTCAAATAGAGATTATTTGTATATTTATCCTATTTCCATTTGGATTCCAACAGGTGAATATTCATTTGAGGATTGTATTTTAAAATGGAATGATTTGGCAAAAGTTCACGGATTTAAGTTTATTTTGGATGAAGTAAAAGAGATTAATATAAATAAAAAAACAATAAAATGTGAAAAAAACGAATTTAACGATTTTGAATATCTTATTATTGCAATAGGAGCACAAAAAATAAAACACAAAGGAATAGAAAACACACTTTCAATTTGTGGCAAACCAGATGAATCAATTAAAATTAAAGAAAAATTGAATGAACTAATAAAAAAAGGAAGTGGAAAACTTGCATTTGGTTTTGGAGGGAATCCAAAAGATCCTAGCAATGTCCGAGGTGGTCCTGCATTTGAAGTTATGTTTAATGTTGATTATAAATTAAGAAAACTTGGTATTAGAGACAAATTTGAAATTACTTTTTTTGCTCCTATGCCAAAGCCTGGTGCCAGAATGGGAGAAAAAGCCCTAAAAGCAATGGATAACTGGTTTAAAAAACTTAATATTAATTATATCAAAGGCAAAAAAATCAAAGAATTTGTAAGTGATGGAGTAATATTTGAAGATGATTCAAAATTAGAAAGTGATTTGACAATGTTTATTCCTGCTGGTAATGGACATGAAATATTTAAAAATTCGGATTTACCTTTAAATGAAGCGGGATTTATAAAAATCAATGAATATTGTGAAGTTTTACATAATTTTGACGAAACTAGTTCAGATAAATTTAAAATTTTTGCAATTGGAGATAGTGCGGCAATTGATGGACCTGATTGGAGGGCAAAACAGGGACATTTGGCAGAAGTTATGGCAAGAAATGTGGCTTTTAATATTAACGAAATGGAAAAAGACAGTGAAAAAAGAGCCGAATATATTTCACATATCAATATCTTATGTGTAATGGATGCTGGTAATGGAGCTGCGTTTGTTTATAGAGATAACAAAAGAGCAATAATGATACCTCTTCCGATAATAGGCCATTGGATGAAAAAAGGATGGGGCTGGTATTATAAAAATTCAAAATTTAATAAAATTCCTAGAATTCCGGGAATGTAAAATATAACATAATTAAAAAAGGATTATATAAATGAAAAAATTATTACCTATTTTTATATTTTCTTTTCTTTTTGGACAAAATTATATTTTTGTTCATGGGTTGAAATCAAATGCT
>CAZIBT010000016.1:0-12049 GCA_964537435.1 uncultured Nautiliales bacterium
TTTTAGAAATTATGCTGATGTTTATTTTATAAAAAAAGCAAATCATTTTTTAAGGGGATAAATTGCAAAAAAATGACGAAAGTATATCGGAGAAGTTTTTTGATTATTGGGATATAATAATAGGTGGAATTTCATTCTTTGCGGCGCTTTTTTTTCATTTTTATTCTTATACTGTTTTATCCACTATTTTTGCAGCTATTGCCATAGGCTCTCTTGCAGTAACAATATCCGAAATTGCAGAAATTTTAGCAGAGAGATTTGGCGAGCCGTATGGAAGTTTGGTTTTGACTTTCAGTGCTGTTTTGGTGGAAATTTTGATTTTATTTATGGTATTGCTTGAAGCTAAATTCCATCCTGAGATTATAAATACTGTCAAAAATGGTATAGCAGCAACGGTTATTGTGGATTTAAATGCATTGCTAGGACTTGCAGTATTTGTCGGAGGGCTTAATTTCAAAGAACAAGAACACAACGAAGATACATCTGCAAGCTATACAACAGTGCTTTTTGTTGCGGTTGCCATGCTTTTGGTTCCAACAACTATTTCTTTTCATTCGGATGAAAATTCTTTATTTAAAGCAAGTGTTATTACTGCAGTTTTGCTATTTATCTATTATTTTTTCATATTCAAATTTCAAACAGATACGCATGTTCATTTTTTTAAGTTTAAAAAAAGAAGTAGGGTTAAAAGATATATCAAAGAAGATGAGGATGAAGATTATTATTTTGATAAAAGAGGAAATGTTTTTTTAATTATATTTTTACTCTTTTTGCTTATATTAATAGGGATAATTTCAGAAATTTTTTCAAAAGACGGGGTTATCGTTTTTAAAGAATTTGGATTAAGTGCAGGATTTGTAGGTATAATGATAGCGTTTGTAACTGCTGCTCCTGAACTATTCACTGCAATAAGAGCAGCAAAAAATGATGAAATGCAAAGAGTTATTAATATTGCTATGGGTGCAAGCACCGTTTCAATTCTTTTAACAGTTCCTATTTTGATATTTTTATCCTTAATTGCCGGAATAAAACTAACGCTTGATTTTTCTCCTTTGCAAGTGGGTGCGCTTTTGCTTACAATAATTCTTGTGTGGAAAACCACTGAAAACGGAGAAACTAATTATCTTGAAGGGCTTAGTCATATGATGTTTTTTATTAGTTATGCAGTAATTACTATTTTTTACTAATTTACACAAAAATTTTTTTAATTATTAATTTTTTTTAAATTTTTTGATTTTTTTTTGTTTTTGTAATAAACTTTAAAAAAAAAGGAGTGTCAATGGATAGAAGAAAATTTATTAAAACTGCTGCAATTGGAGGTGCTGCAACAGCAGTATTTACTACTAATTTATATGCAAAAACAGTTAAAAGACTAAAAGTTTGTCTCTCATGGCCTAAAACTTTGCCTATTATGGGTGAAGGTGCTTTATGGTTTGCAAAAAGAGTTGAAAAACTTAGTGGAGGAAGTCTGAAAGTCCATATATATGGGGCAAATGAGCTAGTTCCAGCATTAGGAGTATTTGATGCTTGTTCAAAAGGGTTAATTGACGGATTTCACTCAGGACCATATTACTGGAAAGGTAAAAATATAGCTTTTGCTCTTTTTAGTTCTTATCCTTTTGGAATGGTAGCAGATGAGCTTGAAGCTTGGTTCGATTTTGCAGGGGGTATGGATTTATGGAGAGAACTTTATGCAAGATACAATTTAATGCCTTTTAAAGGTGGAAATACTGGAAATCAGATGGGTGGATGGTTTAGAAAACCTATTAAAAGTCTTAAAGATATGAAAGGTCTTAAGATGAGAATTCCAGGTCTTGGTGGGGAAGTTATGGCAAGACTTGGAGTAAAACCTGTAAATATTCCGGCAGGTGAAATTTATACGGCACTTGATAGAGGTGTAATTGATGCTACAGAATGGGTAGGCCCAAGTCTTGATTTGATTATGGGATTCCAAAAAGTTGCTAAATATTATTATACCGGATGGCATGAGCCAGGAAGTATTTTGGAAATGACGTTTAATAAAAGAAAATACGAAAGATTAAGCAAAGAACATCAAGCAATTCTTGAAGCTGCTACAAAAGAGATGCATGCAAGGATTTTCTCTGAATTTCAATATCAAAATGCTATTAAGCTTCAAGAACTGCTTAATGGAAAATATGACGTTGTGCTTGGCAATTTCCCTGATGATGTTAATGAGGCTGCTAAAAAAGCTACAATTGAAATACTTAATGAATATTCATCAAAATCAAAAGATTTTGCAAAAGTATATGAAAATATCAAATCATTTTTTCCTAAAATTAGAAAATGGACTGATACATTGCCAAAATGGTATCTTGATATGAGAGATTCAGGAACTATTGTAGATTAATTAGGGCTTTTTGCCCTTATACAAATTTTTTAAGAACTTCACTGCACATTGCAAATCCAAATGTTCCAGTAACCCCTATAAAACTTCCCATATTGCATTCACTAGGCTTTTCTGTTGAATAAACAACTTTAAAATCGCCTTTAAATTCTAATTTTTTGAGTTTATATCTTATTTTTTTTGCAAAAGGATCGTTTTGAGTTTTCCAAATGGAATCTATTTTTATTTTTGTTGGATCTATTCTTTTAGCCGCTCCCATAGAGGAAATAATTTTTGGATAAGCAGAGATTATAAGAGATATTTTTGCTTTTATATCATCAATTGCATCTATTACGATATCAAATTCATTAAAATTTATTTCTTCAATATTTTCGGGTGTGAGTTTTTTATCTATTGGAATTATTCCGGGATAAATCTTAGCTAGAACTTCTACTTTTTTTTCATTTAAAAATTCACTTCCTATTTGCCTATTTTGATTGGTTATATCATACGTATCAAAGTCTATTATTGTTATATTTTTAACACCGCTTTTATATAAACACTCAAGTGCGTGTCCTCCTACTCCTCCCACACCACATATTAAAACTTTGAGATTTTGTAGTTTTTCAAATTTAGAAAAAAGTTTTCTGCATCTATCGTATCTCATTTTTTAATTTCTCCAAAGCATTAAAACTCGTCATATCAAGTTTTATAGGTGTAATTGATACAAATCCATTTTTTATTGCATCATAATCTGTCCCTTTTTCTTCTTTGAATGCTAAAGGATGAAGACCAATCCAATAATACTCTTCACCTCTTGGATTTATAAATTTATCTGCATCATTTCCATATAGCCTATAGCCAAGTTTTGTTGCTTTTATACCTTTTATTTCCCTAGTGTTTGGTATGTTTATGTTTAGAATGTGTCTATGGGGAATAGTAATTTTTTTATCAAGTATTTTTTTGATTATTTTTTTTGTTATCTGTTTTGTTTGTTCCCAATTTATTTCACATGGAGGTTCGTCATAACTTTTTATAACTTGTGAGATTGCAACTGAGGGAATATTATGTAAAGCCCCTTCCATAGCTCCTCCTGCCGTTCCCGAATATGTAACGTCTTCTCCCATATTTGCTCCGTGATTGATACCACTTATTAATAAATCGGGTTTTTTCTCAAAAAATTCAATTAAAGATAAAAATACACAATCACTTGGAGTTCCATCATCTAGTTTATAAAAATTTTCTTCTATTTTTATAAACCTAAGCGGTTTTGTAATGGTTAGAGAATGCGAACAGGCACTTTTTGGAAAGGCTGGAGCTATAATATATATTTCCCCCAAGTCTTTAACTGCATCTATTAAAATTTTAAGTCCTTTTGCTTCAAAAGAATCATCATTTGTTATAACTATTTTTTTCATTTATTACCTTTTGTATAATTTCAAAAAAGGATGTTTATGCAATATTCTAAATATATAAGAAATGATATTAATATTAAGATTTTATCAAATTTTTCCTTTCCTTTTGCAAAAGTAATAAAAGATTTTAATGAATTTAAAAAAAATTTGAAAAATTATGATTTTGGCGTGTGGATAGATAAATATAAAATGGAAAGTGAAAAATGTAAAATTAATGAAATAAAAATTTATAATGCTTTAGGGGAGGAACTAAGTTATGAAGATATAATTTTGAATTATTTATATTTTTTAAATGCTTTATTAAGAGAGCAAATTGGGGTATGTATTGATAAAAATATTCCAAGAATAATTGATAATGAACTTAATTCTTTGATAATCCAAAGGAAAGATTATAAAGATTTTGATGAAAATTATTTTATTGCAAATAAAGGTGAAGTGATTTTTCCAATGATTTCTAAAAAGTATGATTTAAATTTGGCACTTATCAAACTTGCTGAGTGGAAAAAGCGTGCGGGAGAGAAAAATTTGATAAAATTTCAAAAAAGGAGAAATAATGGCTAAATTAGTATTGGTTAGACACGGAAAAAGCGAATGGAATAAACAAAACCGTTTTACAGGCTGGGTTGATGTGGAACTTGCACCTGAAGGAATTGAAGAAGCGAAAAAAGCAGGAAAAAGACTTAAAGAAGCCGGATTTAGTTTTGATATATGTTTTAGTTCATATTTAAAAAGAGCAATTAAAACAGGAATTATAATTCTTGAAGAGCTTGATCTTTTATGGATAGACCATTTGAAAGATTGGAGATTTAACGAAAGATTTTATGGTGCACTTACAGGACTTAATAAAGATGAGGTAAAAAAAGAACTTGGAGAAGAGAAATTTTTGCTTTATAGAAGAAGTTATGATGTCCCACCACCACCATTAAGCGAAGATGATCCAAGACATCCAAGATTTGATCCTAAATATAAAAATTTCCCAGTTGAGCTTATTCCAAATACTGAATCTCTTAAAGATAATCAAATTCGTTCAATGGCGGCTTTTCATGAAAAAGTCGCTCCTTTGCTTGTTGAGGGAAAAGATGTTTTGATTACTGCTCACGGAAATACAATAAGAGGTATGGTAAAAGAATTTGATAATATCAGTGATGAGGATATTCCTAAGTTTGAAATAGCTACGGGAGTTCCTAGGGTATATGAGTTTGATGAATCACTTCATATTAAAAAAGTTTATAATCTTGATTAATCAAAAAGCTTTTGCTTTTTGATTAAGATAAAAAAAACTTCCAAAAAGAGCGCTGAATAAATTAATACTTACAAGCATATACATAATAATTATTTGATAGCTTACTGCTTTTAGTGGAGATGCGCCAGCTAATAACATACCGGTTGTAATTCCCGGAATTGCAACGATTCCTATTGTTTGGAGCATATTATTTACAGGAATTAATGCCGCTTTAATAGCTTCTTTTTGCATTATTTTATATGCATCTGTTAAACTTGCCCCAATAGAAACAAAAGCTTCTATAAGCTCTTTTTGAAGTTCAATTTCTCTTTTTAATCTTTCAATCGTTAAAGTATAAGTATTTAGGGAATTTCCAATAATCATACCTGCAATTGGTATAAATTCATAAGGTTTTAATGAAATAATTTTTAAAATTACCATAATAAACAAAATTAGTATAGTGGCTGAGCTTATGGAAAAAAATGCCGCAATGAAAGAATAATTTGTCCTTTTTTTTGCAATATAGGCTGAATATAAAAACATAAAAAAAAGTATCGGAATATACCATAAGGGATTTTTTATTTTAAATAAAAATCCAAGAACAAATCCTAAAATAGTAAGTTGTAAAAACGCTCTTAATGAATTGATTATTATCTCTTTTTCAATACCAATTGAAAGTTTAAATGATAAAAATGCGGGAATTAAAACTAGTATGAATGCAAGGGCAATCAATGATAATTGCATAAATATTTCCTTTTTTTGAAATTTTATAATAAAATTCTTTAAAAAAGGATTTAGATGAAAATCATAGATATTAATAACCCAGGTTTTGATGAAAAATTCAAAGAAATATTAAACAGAGGCAAAATGGATATAGAAAATGTTGAAAATATTGTCAGAAATATTATAAAAGAAGTAAAAGACGAAGGCAACAAAGCGCTTTTGAGGCATATAGCAAAATTTGATAAATGGGAGCCAAAAACTGATAATGATTTGGTAATTGAAAAAAACTTAATGAAAAAAGCTTATGAAAATCTAGATGAAGAACTTAAAAAAGCTCTTCATTTAGCATATGAAAGGATAAAAGCTTATCATGAAAAACAGCTTCCAAAGTCATGGCTAGATTTTGAAAAAAACGGAACAATACTTGGGCAGAAAATAACTCCTGTTGAAAGAGCTGGGGTATATGTGCCAGGAGGCAAGGCTTTTTATCCTAGCTCACTTCTTATGAATGTAATACCAGCTCTTGTAGCAGGAGTTGAAGAAGTAATAGTTACCACACCGGTAATTGAAAATAAACCTAATGAATTGTTGCTTGCTGCGCTTTATTTATGTGGTTGTCCAAAAACATTTAAAATAGGAGGAGCAAGTGCAATAGCGGCCTTGGCTTATGGAAGTGAAACAATTCCAAAAGTCGATGTAATTACGGGTCCTGGAAATATATTTGTAGCAACGGCCAAAAAATTGGTTTATGGGGATGTTAATATTGATATGATAGCTGGTCCAAGTGAAATAGGAATTTTAGCAGATGAAAGTGCGAAGCCTGACTATCTTGCGATTGATCTTCTCTCTCAAGCTGAACATGATGAAATGGCAAGTTCTATTATGATTACAGATTCAAAAGAAATTGCCGATATGACAGTTGTTAAAGTATATGAATATCTTAAAAATCTAAAAAGAAAAGAAATTGCCGAAAAATCAATAAAAAATAGAGGAGCAATTATTGTTACAAATGATTTAAATGAGGCTATTGAGCTTATGAATAAAATAGCTCCAGAACATTTAGAAATTATGAGTACAAATCCTTTTGAATTGCTGCCTAAAATAAAAAATGCAGGCGCTATATTTTTAGGTGAAAATACGCCTGAGCCAATTGGAGATTATATTGCAGGGCCTAATCACACATTGCCTACAGGCGGGACGGCTAGGTTTTATTCTCCTTTAAATGTGGAAATTTTTATGAAAAAATCATCTATAATAAGTTTTTCAAAAGAGGCAATAGATGAGTTGGGTAGAGAGTGTGCACTTTTGGCACATACAGAAGGACTTGGAGCACACGAAAAAAGTGTGCTTGAAAGAATCAGAGATTAATGGATATTGTTGATTTTTTATTAAACGATATTCCATCAAAAAGTTATTTTTACCTTATTTATCTTTTAATAATTACATTTTTTTCTTTTTTTTTAATTTTTTATTTTTCCAAAAAGGCTAAAAAAACAAAAAATTTTAATAAATCAAAAAAATTAACATTGGAGGATTTATTAAAAATAGCCAAAAATTCAAAGTCAAATACGAAAGATTTGTTATTTGCACTTGTTTATTTTTCTGAAACTTTTAAAGTAAAGCAAAATAAAGACAAATCCATAAAATTATTTAAATTGATATTAAATCATAAGAATAGAAACAAAAGTTTGTTTGATTTTTTTCATGGAAATATTTTACCTGCAAATTTAGAATTTAAAGATGAGCTTGATAAACTAGAAAGAGAAGCTCTAAATAGAGAGGGTTAAACCCTATCTCTAAGATTTAGTGCGCTTATTACTTCAAGATATTTTTCGTGATCTTTTCTTTTTAAATATCTCATAAGCCTTTTTCTCTGACCTACAAGTTTAAGTAGACCAAGTCTGCTTGAATGGTCGTGTTTGTGTGTTTGAAGATGCTCATTAATCTGATTAATTCTTTCAGTAAGCAGTGCTATTTGAACCGCAGGACTTCCCGTATCTTTTTCATCGTTTCCGAATTTAGCGATAATTTCTCTTTTTTTCGCCGAATCCAAAGCCATTTTAGCCTCCTGATTGGTAAATTTTCACATTAGTGAATTGAGATGAAAGTATATCTGTTTTTTTTAAAAAAAGCAAATATATGCTAGAATTTTATCAAAAAATAGAAAATTTTGACTTTTTCAATAAAAAATAAGAGTAAATTCTGTATAATTTGACAAAAAGGACTTAAATGATATTTACGAAATCCACGGCATACGCTCTGCAGGCCTTAATAGAACTATCGAAATTTCATAAACCTGTTGATGTAAATAAACTTTCTGAAATAACGGGAGTTCCCAAGCCCTTTTTGGCAAAATTAATGCAAAATCTCTCAAAAAAACATTTTATAAAATCTTATAAAGGAATACACGGTGGATTTTTATTATTAAAAAAACCTGAAGAGATTAAAATTATAGATATTTTTGAAGCGATGGAAGATAAAAATTCCCTTGTTTTTTATTGTTCGTCCAATGCTAAAAACTGTGTGAGAGATAGAAGCGATATTTGCTCAATTATGCCTTTTTTTTCTAAATTAGAAAAAGAGATGATTAAAATTATAGAAAAATATACATTAGAAGATGTAATAAGGATGAAATCTGGTAGCAAGAATTAAAAACTCACTTAAGCTTTTAAGTGAAATTACCGATTTAGGCGTTGTTGCTTTTGTATTTTCTATACTTTTAATAATCATAGTCCCGCTACCAAATTCTCTGCTTGATTTTTTTCTTACGGTATCTCTTGCTGTAGCTGTTTTGATTTTACTTTTGGGGCTTTATATTCCAAAACCTACCGATTTTACTACATTTCCGACACTAATATTAATTGTAACATTATATAGGCTATCTTTAAATATCGCCACTACTAGAATGATCTTAAGTAAAGGTTATGAAGGCCCTGATGCTGTGAGCAAAATTATATCTGCTTTTGGTGAATTTGTTGTGGGTGGAAATTATATTATAGGAATAATTGTTTTTATTATTTTGGTTGTAATAAATTTTTTGGTTATTACGCAAGGTTCAACCAGAGTTGCTGAAGTTGCTGCAAGATTTACGCTTGATGCAATGCCAGGAAAACAGATGGCTATTGATGCAGATTTAAATGCTGGTCTTATAGATGAAAATGAGGCCAAAAGAAGAAGACAAGAGCTTATACAAGAAGCTAATTTTTATGGTGCAATGGATGGAGCAAGCAAATTTGTAAAAGGCGATGCAATTGCTGGGATTATTATTACAACTGTTAATATTATTGCAGGATTTTTAATAGGCGTTTTTCAGCATAACATGGATTTAGCTCAAGCGGCTTCTACATATACAATTTTAACTATTGGAGATGGTTTGGTTTCACAGCTTCCAGCACTTATGACCTCAACCGCTACGGGCATTATAATAACACGTGCTACAAAAGATGAGAGTAATTTCGCTGAGGGTGTAATTAGACAATTGATAAAAGATTATAAGGTTATGTTAATTGTTGGAACAATACTTTTTTTCATGGCCTTCATACCGGGATTTCCAAGAGGAAGTATGATATTTGTGGGGATGATATTTTTAATTACAGGTTATTTGATGATGGAAACTCAAAAGGGACACGATCCTATAGGGTCATTTTTGAATAAGTTTAGAAAAAAACCTCCAAAAAATGAACAAAAGGAGAAATCTACTCAAACCAAAGAAAAATCAAAGAAAAAAACACCAAAACAAGAAGCAGAGGAAGAGAGCAAAATTTTAGAAGATGTTTTAAAAGTAGAGCTACTAGAACTTGATATTGGTTATCAACTAATAAAAATCGCTGATCCAAATCAAGGAGGTGATTTACTCGATAGAATTAAGGCAATGAGAAAAAAAATAGCCGCTGATTATGGTTTTTTGGTGCCTCAAATAAGAATAAAAGACAATCTAAATCTCAAACCCACAGAATATCAAATTCTTTTAAAAGGGGTTGAAGTAGCAAAAGGTGAAATTTATCCTGACAAATATCTTGCAATGGCAACCCCTATGGTTATAGAGGAGATTGAAGGAATAGCGGTAAAGGAGCCGGCTTTTGGGATAGATGCCCTGTGGATTGATGAAGATAAAAAAGAAGAAGCTTTAATGAATGGTTATACCGTAGTTGATCCCTCAACAGTTATTGTAACTCATATAACAGAAATCATTAAAAAATATGCCGAAGAACTTCTGACGCGTCAGGATATACAAGAAATAATGGAAAGAGTAAAAAAAGATTTTCCGGCTATTGTGGAGGATGCTTTAAAAGTTGCAAATATTGGTCTTATTCAAAGGGTTTTAAAAAATCTTTTGCATGAGAAAATTCCAATAAAAGATATGATTACCATACTTGAAACGATAGCTGATGTAGCTGAATATACTAAGAACACAGATATAATAACAGAGCAAGTTAGAAGTGCATTAAGTCGTGTAATTACCAAATTATACACCAATGAAGAAGGGGTGTTGAAACTTATTACTTTTGATGCACAAACAGAGCAGTATCTTATGAACAAACTTCAAACACAAGGAGAGCAAAAACAGTTCATTTTAACCGTAGCTGAAATGAATAAACTAGTAGATGAAGTAAGCAGTGCTGCAAATGAGATATTAAATAAAGGAATAGCGCCTGTAGTTTTGATAGTAGATCCGTTAATTAGAAAACCTCTTGCTGAAATTTTGGAGAGATTTGGGGTAGATATTATTGTGCTTTCTCACTCCGAAATTGATCCAAATGCAAAATTTGAAGTTTTAGGCAGTATTTCCATAGATTTTAATGAATAGATTTATTTAAAAGCAATAAATGTTGCAAAATTATTCCATCTAAAAATTACTTCAATATCTTTAAAACCTGCGTTTTTAAGCATTTCAATATTTTCTTGCATTGTATAAGGAATTAGAACATTCTCAAGGGCTTCTCTTTTTTGTGAAATTTCATATTCACTATAGCCCATTTCTTTTTTAAAATCATAATATAAATCTATCATAATTTTATTGAGCTTTTTATTTTCGCTAAGCAGTTTTTCACTCATTAAAAAAATTCCTTCATCAAGCAGTGAATCATAAATTTTTTTAATAAGTTTTTCTCTTTTTATAGGTCTTATAAATTGGATTGTATAATTTGCAATAATTGCTTTTGAATATGAAAAATCATAATTTAAAAAATCTGCTTTTATAAATTTTACTCTGCTTCCAAACGCTTTTGCTTTTAAAATGGCTTTTTTTATCATTGCCGCAGAATTATCTATTCCTATCAGTTTTAGATTATTTGTTTTTTTGCTAAGCTCTATTAAAAACGTTCCCGTTGATGAGCCAAGATCTATAACTTTATCATTAGGATTTAAAAAATTTTTTAAAATATTAAGCTGTAAATTTAAATTTTCTTTATAAAAAGGCACACTTCTATTTAACATATCATCAAATACATTAGCAACCTCTTCATCAAATTCAAACTGTTTTTGTATTGGTTTATTAAAAATCGTATCTTTCAAATTAATCCTTTTGATATAATTAGAAATATTTTATCAAAAAAGGCAAATTAATGAAAGATGCAACTAAAGCTCTTCATTTAGGATATGAAAAAGATATTCAAAAATCAATGCAGGTGCCTATATATATGAGCACTGCTTTTGAATATGAAAATACCGATCATGCCGCTAGGCTTTTTAATCTTGAAGAAGAGGGAAATATTTATACTAGAATAGGCAATCCGACAACAAGAGTATTTGAGAAAAGAATAGCAGCGCTTGAAAAAGGCGTTGACGCACTTGCTACATCAAGCGGAATGGCAGCTATTTTTTATTCTATTGCAAATTTAGTAGAAAGTGGTGATAATATTATTATTTCCAATAAACTTTATGGAGGCAGCATAACACTTTCAACCCAAACTTTAAAGCAATTTGGGATAAGTGCTAAATATTTTGATATAAAAAATCCAGATAAGCTTGAGCATTTAATAGATAAAAAAACAAAATTGATTTTATTTGAGAGTATTTCAAATCCGGCACTAGCAGTTGCCGATTTTGAAAAAATAGTAAAAATTGCTAATGAAAAAGGTATAATTACAATATGCGATAATACTCTTGCAACGCCTTATGGTGTAAAGCCAATTGAACTTGGTGTTGATATAGTGGTGCATAGTGCGAGCAAATATATAGTTGGAAATGGCAGTGCTATTGCCGGATGTATAATAGAAGGCAAATTGGCAAAAGAAAAACTAAAAACTCAAAGATACTCCCAATTTAACAATCCAGATGAGAGTTATCATGGGCTTATTTATAATGAAAAATTTGAAAATCCTTTTATTGCAAGGGCAAGACTTG
>CAZIBT010000017.1:0-11882 GCA_964537435.1 uncultured Nautiliales bacterium
TACCAATCCCGGGAAATTTTTCTACGGGTATGTTTTTTATAAATTCATAAATATTATCAACTTTATAAATTCCATCTGGCTTGGCATAAGAAGTTGCAAGTTTGGCTATCCATTTTGCTTTGCTAATACCTATAGAAATAGGCAAATTAAATTTTTCTTTTATTTCCATTTGAATGTTTTTTGCAAAATCAAAAACATTCTTTTCATCTATCCATCCTCTAACATCTCCGAAAAATTCGTCTATGCTATATTGCTCAATTTCAGGGATTTTTCTTTTTAAAAATAATTTTAGTTTATATGAAAGAGTATGATAAAGTCTATAATCAGGGAGTAAAACAATCAAATTCGGACAAATCTCAAGAGCTTCTTTTAATGTTGTGCCTGTTTTTATACCAAGTTTTCTAGCTTCGTAACTCGAAGTTACCACAATACCTCTGATTTTACCATTTTCCAAAAAATAACTTTTATCATATGTTTTTTTTGAAACAATAATATCCCCCGTAAATGCACCTTTATTTAAATTTAAAACTTCATGTTTTTGATTTTGAAATATTTCTTTGTCATTTCTTTTTACTACCACTACTGGTTTATTTAAAAGACTTGTATCGTTTATCCTGTGAGCTGAAACAAAAAAGCAGTCCAAATCCATATGAAGTATCATAATTTTCCCTTTACTCCATTTTTCTTGACAAATATTAACAAATAGATATAATAAATTTATAAAAATTAACAAATTGTTAAGGAATAAAATGAATTTTGAAGAAATTATTGAAAAAATAAAAGATATTCTCTCAAATGAAATAGGAGAGAAAAAAGTTTTAAACAAAGACGTTGCAAAAGCTCTCGGAATCACTCCTGAAAATTTATCAGTGTTAAAAAAGAGAAACAAAATTCCCTTTGAAGAAATAGCATATTTTTGTGCAAAAAGAAAAATATCTATTAATTGGTTATTATTTAACCAACAAAGCGAAGAAATTTTTAGACAAACAGAAAAATTTTCCACCATAAGATATTTCAAAGATATAAACGCTTCTGCCGGTGGAGGTGCAATAAATTTTGATGAAAATTATGAAATAATTTATCTGGATAAAAAAATAATAGACAAAAACTTAGATGCAATAAATGTTATAGGTGATTCGATGGAGCCTACTATTAAAGACGGAAGTGTTATTTTTATAGACAGAAACGATACAAACATAATAAATGGAGGAATATTTGTAATAAGCACACCTGCAGGGGTTTTTGTAAAAAGAGTAAGATTAAAAAGCAACGGTGAAATAGAATTAATTTCAGACAATAAAGCTTATTTGCCAGAAACAATATCTGGAAATGAAATAAAAATAATAGGCAAAGTGGTTAAAACTTTGATAAAATCTTAAAATTCAATTTATTTTTCCACTTGCTTTTTGAATTATAGGTAAAAATTCCTCTTTTTTATAAATTTTACCTCCCATACTTGCCAAATGTTCGCTTGGAACTTGACAATCAATAAATTCAACACCATTTTGCTTTAAAATATCGCAAAAATAAATCAAAGCAAGTTTTGAAGCATCACTTTTTATATGAAACATACTCTCACCGCTAAAATATCTATTTATAGCAACTCCGTAAAAACCTCCTACCAACTCTCCTTCATAATAACTCTCAACAGAAAGGGCAAATCCAAGCTCGTTAAGATTTTTATAAGATTTTTTAAATTCATCGTTTATCCATGTTCCATTTTCGTGTTTTCTTTTTACATTTGAGCAATAATTTATCACATCATCGAATCTGGTGTTTATTTTAAATTCCCATTTTTTACTTCTTAATTTTCTGGCAAGTTTTTTTGTAATTTTAACCTCATTGGTTTTTAATAGCATTCTTTCGTTTAATACAAACCAGTGAAAAAGCCCATCACTATCTTGATACCAAGGAAAAAATCCCAGAGAATAACCCTCAAGTAACCTTTTTGGGTGCAAATCATAACTTGCTCCTACAAATCCATCTTCAAATTCCTCATAAGGAGAAGGAAATACAAAATCATCAAGTAGATAAAGAGGAGGAAAATCATTTACTTTTATCATTCTTTTTCTTTAAAACAAACTTTCCTTTAACAAAATCTATTTTTACATCTCCCCCATTTTTAAGATCTCCAAATAAAATCTCATTGCTTAGAGGTTCCACTATTTTTTCCTCAATAACCCTTGCAAGCGGTCTTGCTCCAAGAGATGGGGTATAGCCTTCTTTTGCTAATTCATCTTTTGCTCTTTTTGTTAAGAAAATTTTAACTTTTTTGTTATTTAATTTTTCTTGAAGTTCTTTTATAAATTTATCAACCACCATAAGCACGGAATCTTTGCTTAAAGGTTTAAATCTGACGATTGCATCTAATCTATTTAGAAATTCAGGTGCAAAAAACCTATGAATTGCTTCTTCTTTAAATTCGCTAAATTCTTGCATAAAGCCAAGATTTTGACCCTCACCTACACCTAAATTACTCGTCATTATCAAAACTACATTTCTAAAATCAGCTTTTCTACCGTCATTATCCGTAAGTGTGGCATTATCCATTACTTGCAAAAGAATCTGCACAATATCTGGATGTGCTTTTTCAATTTCATCCAAAAGCAAAACAGTATGAGGATTTTTTCTGATTGCTTCTGTTAAAAGTCCTCCTTTTTCATATCCCACATATCCCGGAGGAGAGCCTATAAGTTTTGCAACTGAATGTTTTTCTTGATACTCACTCATATCAAATCTTAAAAAGTTTATTCCTAAAATATTAGCAAGTTGCTTTGCAATTTCTGTTTTACCTACCCCAGTTGGCCCTACAAAAAGAAAACTACCAATTGGCTTATCTTCTCTAGTAAGCCCAGCTTTTTTTCTTTTTATTACTTTTACCAACTCTTTTATTGCTTTTTCCTGTCCGAAAACTTTTTTGTTTAAATTCTCTTCGAGATATTTTAATTTTTCAATTTCATTGCTTGAAGCATTTTCTTTTGGAATATTCGCAATATTTGCAACAATAGATTCAATATCGCTTTTTGTAATTAGTTTTTTGCCTTTTAATTTATATTTTGCTCCGGCCTCGTCAATCAAATCAATAGCACTATCAGGCAAATATTTTTCCCTTAAATATTTTTTGGCTAAAAATGCCGCAGTTTTAATGGCTTTAGCAGAATAACGAACATTATGAAACTCTTCATATTTTTTTTGAAGACCTTTTAATATTTTTACAGTATCCTCTATACTAGGCTCTTTTATATCAATTTTTTGAAATCTTCTATTAAGTGCTTTGTCTTTTTCAAAATAATTTTTATACTCTTCATATGTAGTAGCTCCTATACACCTTAGTTCGCCTTTGGCAAGGGCTGGTTTTAGAAGGTTTGCAACATCCATTTTCGAATCGCCAGCAGCACCGGCTCCTACAATCATATGTATTTCGTCTATAAATAAAATAGGTTCTTTTTCTTTTTTGAGATCTTTAAGTATTGCTTTTAACCTTTTTTCAAATTCACCCCTGTATTTTGTTCCTGCAACCAAACTTCCCATATCAAGAGAATAAATTTTTTTGTTTTTTAAAATATCCGGAACCTCTTTTTTTGCTATTTTTTTCGCAAGCCCTTCCACAATGGCTGTTTTTCCAACGCCTGCTTCACCTACTAAGACAGGATTGTTTTTTTTGCGTCTTGCTAATATTTGAATTACCCTGTTAATCTCTTTTTCCCTTCCAATAACATCATCAAATTTTATCGCCTCTTTGGTTAGTTCCATAGTAAATTCTTTAAGAGCAGAATCTTTTTTTTCAAGATTTTCTATTTCATTTTCAACATCTTTTATTTCAGTTACATATTCCACAATTTCCACTTTTTCTATTCCAAATTCTTTTAATAATTGAGATGTATAACTTGTCTCATCTTCCAAAAGAGCAATAAAAAAATCAATCTCATCTGCCACCGGCTTTCTTATACCTTGGAGATGATTTATCATTCTCTCCGTTGCTTTGTGAAATGCCAATGTTTCAGTTGGATTCACTTCAACTGGGACTTTTTCTATATATCTATCTAGGTAATAATCAAGTCCTCTTCTAACATAATCCACATCAACGCCTATATCTTCTAAAAGATTCCTTATATTTTTATGTTTAAGTAAAATATAAAAAGCATGGTCTATGGTAATATATTCATTTTTGCGTCTTTTTGCCTCATTAATTATATTTGATAATATTTTTCTCAGTGATTCAGTTATATTCATTTATACCTCCTCTATTCTTGCTCTAAGCGGAAAGCCGGCAGAGCGCGAAAGTGAATGCACTTTTTCAACTTTCATCTGTGCAATTTCATATGGATACACCCCAACACTCGCGCTGCCTTCTCTGTCCACTTTGAGCGTTAAGTTTATTGCTTCTTCTTCACTTTTTTTAAACACAGTTTTTAAAATTTCTATTACAAAATCAAAAGTTGTATAATCATCATTTAATAAAATCACCCTGTAAAGTTTTGGTGTAATAATTTTTACATCGTCTTTTTCGATGATTTTAGTTGGCATTATTCTCCCCTATCATTTTCCACATCTGCTCCTCTTTTAAAATTTTAACGCCTAACTTTTTAGCTTTTTCAAATTTGCTTCCAGGATCCTCCCCCACAATTACAAAATCCGTTTTTTTAGAAACTGAACTGCTAACGTGCGCCCCAAGATTTTCAAGAAGTTCTTTTATTTTTTCCCTTGGTTCTTTCATAGTTCCGGTCAAAACCACTGTTTTATTTGCAAATGGGGAATTTACTACCTCTTTTTTCTCAGGGTTTTTAGGGTTTATAAATTGTATCAATTTTTCAATTCTATTTCTATTAACTCGGACAAATTCATCAATGGATTTAACCATTTCAGGACCAAATCCATCTATTTGATAAAACTCATTAGGATCATATTTATAAAAATCAATTCCAAATTTTTCACATATTTTTTTACTTGCAACCTCCCCTATATGTTCAATTCCAAGAGCATTTACAAATCTCCAACACTCAACGCCTTTTGTCTTTTTAATGGCATTTATCAGATTTTCTGCTTTTTTTCTGGCAAACCCGGGAAGTTTTTCCAAATCTTCAACTTTTAATTTAAACAAATCAGTAACATCTTTTACTAGCCCTTTTTCATACAAAAGTTTTGCCACGTTCTCCCCCAACCCTTCTATATCAAGACAGTTTTTACTTGCAAAATAGATAATTGTATTGACTATTCTAGCTGGGCATGAGAGATTTTGACATTTAATAAGCGCCCCTTCATCTAATACTTCAGAACCGCATACAGGACAATGTGTAGGTCTTGGAATTGGTTTTTCATCTCCTTTTCTTTTATAATACAAAACTTTGGTAATTTTAGGAATAACATCCCCGCTTCTTATAACTATGACATGATCCCCTATTCTAATATCAAGCCTTTTTATCTCATCAAAATTATGTAACGTTGCCCTTTCTACAATAACGCCGCCTATTTCAACAGGCTTCAAAACGGCAACAGGAGTTAAAACCCCGGTCCTTCCTACCTGAACAACAACATCTTCAATTATAGTTTCTTTTTCAACTGCAGGAAATTTAAAAGCCACCATCCATCTTGGATATTTTGTCGTATATCCAAAATTTTCTAGCAAATCAAGTTCATTAACTTTTACAACCATTCCATCAAGCATTACAGGAATCTCATCCCTTATATCAACAAACTCCTCGTATTTTTTATACACACATTCCAAATTTTCATTATCGCATTCCCCTCTTTTAGGAGGTTCTTTAAATCCCAATGAATAGATATAATCCATAAGTTTTTTATAAGTTTTAAAATGTTTTATATATTTTTCTTTATCATTTGTATATTGCTCCAAACTTATTTCATCCGTATTTAACATTTCAATAGGATATCCCACTCCCCAAGGATAAAAAACCAAATGCCTTTTAGCTGTAACTTTCGGATCAAGCTGTCTAAGACTCCCCGCTGCTGCATTTCTAGGATTTGCAAAGGTGCTTTCGCCCTTTTTTATTCTCTCTTCATTTAATTTTTCAAAATCCTTTTTACTCATTAAAACTTCGCCTCTAATTTCAATTAAATCTTTATGATTTATTTCAAGTGGAATTGATGGAATGGTTTTTGCATTTAAAGTAACATCTTCTCCTATTTCACCATCACCTCTTGTTTCAGCCCTTATAAGTTTTCCATTTTCATATACAAGATTTAAACTTGCACCATCAAATTTGGGTTCTATATAAAAGGTAAATTTTTTATCTGTGAGTTTTTTAACTCTATTGACCCATTCGTTAAATTCCTCTTTGCTAAAAACATCTTCCATAGACCACATTCTCGTAAGATGTTTTGCTTTTTTAAATTCATCCAAAACAACATCTCCAACCCTTTGAGTAGGAGAGCTTGAATCTATTTCGTCCGGATGTGCTTTTTCGTAATTTTCAACTTCTTTATATAATTTATCATATTCTTCATCAGTTACCAAAGGATTATCCAAAACATAATAATAATAAGACCATTTTTTCAGAGTTTCAACCGCTTTTTTATACTCTTCTTTATTTTTTATCATTTTAACTCCAAATTTAATAATATTTTTATTGATTATACCAAAATCTTATAAAAAAATCAATTATTTTGAGTTCATTGCACTCAAAGTTGAATTTATAGTCATTTTTATAACCTTTTAACTCTTTTTTTATCTTTAATTACAAATTTAGTTAAAAATTTGCAATAATCACTATAACACACATTATATCTTTCTTCTACATTGTGGGTATTTTCAAATTGAAGTCTTAAATAATCATCACCATTGTATTTGTAAAACAAAATACCGCTGTAAAAAAACTTTTTTTCATTTAAAAATTTTATAATTTCATTAATCTCTTTTGTTTTAAGGTTAATATCCGCATAAATCATATCTGCATTTATTTTTGCTTTGGAAAATAAAATATTAAATCTGTTTTGAAAATTTTTAATTTTCCCGTTTATTATAATAGCGGCTATTTTTAACAATTTTTTTTCTAATAAATTTAAAGTATTTTTTAAAGGCTTAATATTTGTTTTTTTAAGTTTGATTTTTGCTTTTTTATACCTATCTTTTATAATTTTTTCATAAATTTCCGGAATAAACAAAGATTTAGGCGTTGTTTTAAAAAGTTTGTAACCCACTAAAGTAGCAGTTCTTTTTTCGAATTTTATATCTTTTTGTGCAATAAAAGAAGCAACTTCTCCAAGTTGAAGAGCACTTTCTATCAAACCATGTTTCAAATTAGCCTTTTGTGAAAACGGATGAAACATTATAGCTTCACCATATATTGCATATAAACCTAGATTTTTTGCCTTTTCAATTAAATAATCAAACATTTTATTCATTATACCTCTGCCTTTAAAATCAGGATGGACAACAACTGCTAATATTTCTCCGTTATATTTATCATTAACCTCCAAAAGAAATTGACCTACAATTTTTTGATTAAATTCTGCAACTATCGGATAAAATATTTTGCTTTGAACTGTTTTATCCCAAAATAAAGGATTATAAAAATCTTTTTTATAATATGTATCACCGTAATTTTCCCTAAAAAGCTCAACTATACCTTCTCCATCCCCTTTTTTTATATCCCTGATTGTAAAGTTTATATTTTTTCGTCTATAAATTAAAGGAGAATGAATATTAGTTATTATATTCATCTGTATTCCTTAAGAATTTGGGCAAAAATTTTAGCACCAATTATTAACGAATCTTCATCAATATCGAATTTTGGATGATGTTGAGGATAACAACTCTCTTTTTCTTCATTGCAACATCCAAGCCTAAAAAATGCTCCTTTTACAACTTTCAAATAATTCGCAAAATCCTCTCCACCCATTACAGGTAATTTCAAATCCACAGGTTTTGCATATTTTTTGGCTGCTTTAATTAAAATATCAACCATTTTATTATCATTAACAAGCTCTGGATTTCCAAATATATAATTAAAATTAAATTCAGCCTCCATACTTTTGCAAATACCTTCAATTGCACTTTCCATCATTTTTTTAATATTTTGTCTAACCCCATCGTTAAGAGTTCTGACTGTCCCCGTTATTTTTACATAATCGCAGATAATATTGGCAGCCCTACCTCCTTCAATTGTTCCCATTGATATAACAGCCGGATGTAAAGGATCAATTTTTCTGCTTACAATATGATTCAATGAATTAATAACCAAAGCAGCCGTAAGTATTGCATCAACCCCTTCGTGTGGTCTTGCACCGTGAGCACTTTTTCCGAAAATTTCAATTTCAAACATATCAGCACTTGCCATCATTTCCCCATATTTATATCCAATTTCACCCGTTTTCAAATATGGATACATATGAAGTCCGAATATGGCTTCAACACCTTCAAGAACTCCTTTTTTTATTAATTCTTCACTTCCTCCCTCCATTATTTCTTCAGCTGGCTGATAAATACCCCTAATGTTAAAAGGTAAATCCTTTTTATTCCTATTACAAGCCACTAAAAATCCAGTTAAAATTGCACAATGCCCGTCATGTCCGCAAGCGTGCATAATACCATCTTTTTTTGATTTATAAGGTTTATCCCCTTCTTCTTGAATAGGCAAAGCATCCATATCTGCCCTAAATGCAAGCAAAGGTTTGTTTTCATCAACTTTAATATCAGCTACTAATGCAAAATTATCATCAAAAGTTTTAATATTTTCAATACCTTCCTCTTCCAATACAGCCTTTATATAATCTCTAGTTTCTTTTTCTTTACCGCTTAAATCCGGAAACATATGAAGATGACGTCTTACCTCTATTATTAAATTTTTTAGTTTGTCTATTTCATTAGCAATTTTCATTTTTATCTCCTTAATTTATTATAACATTTTTATATAGATTTTTGCAAAAATTAACATTTTGTTATTATTTTAATAAAAAAAATTTTTTATGTTATTATCACACAAAGGATATAAATGAATGTTATAGAGCTTTTTAAAAAATTACTTGAATTTAAATCAATAACCCCATCAGACGCAGGGGCGATGGAATTTATAAAACATTATTTAAATGATTTTGATGTAATTGAAACTGAAAAAGAGGGGGTTAAAAATATATTTTTATATAAAAAATTTTCCAAAGGCGAACATTTATGTTTTGCAGGACATATTGATGTAGTGCCACCAGGAATTGGATGGCATACAGACCCGTTTAAACCGATAGAAAAAAACGGATTTATTTATGCGAGGGGCGCGCAAGATATGAAAAGTGGTGTCGCTGCATTTTTATATGCTTTGAAAAATACAAAAAATTTCAAAGGCACCCTCTCTGCCCTTATCACAAGCGATGAAGAAGGAGATGCAATTTGGGGGAGCAAATATATGTTGGAAATTTTAAAAAATAAAAATCTCCTTCCAGATTACGCTATAGTAGCAGAACCAACATGCGAAAAAATATTCGGAGATACTATTAAAATTGGAAGAAGAGGCTCAATTAACGGAATTTTGAAAAAAACCGGCAAGCAAGGGCATGCCGCATATCCGGAAAAATCAATAAACCCCATCCATAAAGTATCACAGGTTTTACACAAGATCGCAGGTGTAAATTTAGATAATGGAGATGAATATTTTGCTCCTAGTAAACTTATTATAACTGATATAAGAGCGGGAATGGAAGTTACTAATGTAACTCCTGGGGAATTAAAAATAATGTTTAATATAAGAAACAATACCCATACCAACAAAGAAAAAATAAAAAAATTTATTCACCAATATTTTAAAGATATGAATTATTCCCTAAAGCTTACCCAAAGTGCAGAACCTTTTATAACAAATCCTGATACCAAGGTAGTTAAAATTTTGAATAACTCTATAAAAAAAATAACCAATATCACACCTAAATATTCAACCGCCGGAGGAACTAGTGATGCTAGATTTTTTGCAAAAGAAGGTGTAAAAGTTGTGGAATTTGGTGTAAAAAACGACACTATCCACGCTCCCAATGAAAGAACAACCAAAGAAGAGGTTCAAAAACTCTCAAAAATATTTGAAAATGTAATAAATAAATGGGAGTGAAAAACCTTTTTAAAGGATTGATATGAAAAAAGTTTATGAATTAAAAAAAGGGACAAAAATTTTTTATAATGATGAAATAATCACGTTTGAAGAAATAAGAGGAGATAAGGCAATATTTTATAATGAATGGGGAATAGAATATGAATTTCCAGATTTTTTTAATATTGACGAAATAGGAGAAATTATAGAAGATATTTATATTTTAAGACAAAATGAAAACTATCCAAGCCTCTTTTAATGAAAGCTAATATTTACTATATCTCCGAATTTTAAACCTTTGCCTACTAATTCCACTTTATAACTCGTAATATATTTAATGTCTGGAACTTTCCAGATTTTATAGATTTTGAAATTGCTTTTCTTTTTATTTATATAAATTTTTTTATTTTTTATCTGATCGATTTGATCAATAGGAACATAAATATAAAGTTTTTCTCTGCTAATGTCATAACCTCTTGCAACTATTGCACCTGGATTAACATAATCATCTTTTGAAACCAATATATCACTTAAATAACCGCTGAATTTAATATTTTTTTTATTTAAAATATCTAAAAGCTTATCTCTTTTATCAATTAAATTATCCAAAGTGGATTTTAAATTCAAAAGCTGATTTAAAGAAGCTATATAATCATAAAATTTTCTGTCTTTATCCTCAATGCTTTTTGATTTTAGTTTTTTATATCTTAAATAAGTATCTTTTTTTCTTTTTACCAGCTTCTCTTGATTTTTAATCTCATCTTTTAAAATTTCTATCTGCGATACTGTATTTTTCAAATCTATTCTCTCCTGATTTGAATCAAGTTTTACAATTATTTGATTATTAATATTTTGAGCTTCTAAATTTTTAAATGTTTGAATGACTTTTCCTGAAACATCAGCTTTAATAATATAAGTATCAAAAGGCTCTACTTTTGCGGAATATCCGTAAATAAAAATAAATATATTTAAAAACAAGATTATTTTTTTCACAAAAATCCTTTAAATTGCTTTTTTTTCCATTTGTTCAAATACTTTGCTATCCCCTTTTATAAATGCTTGAACTATGGGATTTTTTGAATTTCTAAATTGTTCTACATCTCCAAATTCAATAATTTCACCTTCATACAAAAGAGCTACGTAATCTGCACTTTTAAATGTTTCTTTCAAATCATGGGAAATTACTACACTTGTCATGTTATGCTCTTTTGTTAAATTTTCAATCATTCTAGTTATTTTATCGCTAATAATTGGATCAAGTCCACTTGTAGGCTCGTCATAAAGAATATATTTAGGCTCCATTATAATTGCCCTGGCTGTTGCTGCTCTTTTTCTCATACCTCCACTGAGTTCGTGAGGATACAAAAATGCTACTCTTTTGGCATCAAGTCCGACCATTTCAAGAGTTTCGAAAACTTTTTTTCTAATTTCTTTTTCTTTCATTTTGGTATGTTCTCTTAATGGAAAAGCTACATTTTCATATATATTCATACTATCAAATAAAGCTCCTTCTTGAAATGTAAAACCAACTTTCTTTCTTATTTCATAAATAGTTTTCATATCCGCTTTTGCAACATCGACACCATCTACCAGAATTTCACCGCTTGTAGGCTTTAAAAGACCGACTATGTGTTTGATTATAGTCGACTTTCCCTGTCCCGACATTCCTAAAATATAAGTTGTTTTATTGTCAAATATTTTTAAATTAACATCTTTTAAAACAACTTTTTCCCCAAAAACCTTCTTTAAATGATTTATTTCAATCATTCTAACCCTTAATTTTTTTAAACATTCTATCAAATTATTTTTTTAATTAAAAATTATTAATAATAAATCTTAAATTTTTCTTAAAAA
>CAZIBT010000018.1:0-10786 GCA_964537435.1 uncultured Nautiliales bacterium
TGATAATATTTTCTTTTTTCTTTTTTAAGAGGAAGCGAAATTTTCATAACACCTAGTATTCGTTCACTATTTATTTTTCTTATAATGGGGTTTGTTGGCTGATGAATAAAAGAATATGCGTGGCATTTCATACAGCTTTGTTGAAGTTTTATAGGTTTATAAAGAATAAAGTTATCATTTTTTATATGCCAATATTCCCCCTTATCGTCAATTTTTTTCAAATAATCAAAAAAATTTTTTTTATTATGAATAAATGAATAAACTTCAATATTTATATTTGTTGCTTTTTTAAAATCATCTATTAATTCTTGAAAAGGAACAAATTCATGTTTCATTTGCATTATTTTGGAAATTAAAATTTCTTTATATATAATATTCGCAGTATATTTTTGGTTTTGTATTAAAATATTATAAAAACTCTCCATTAAAAAAATTAAAGCTATTGTCGCAATAATCAAAGAAACAATTGTTACTTTAAAAAAACGCTTATATAAATTTGGCATATTCCCTTCTTTTACAAAAGATTTTACATATTATACAATAAAAATTATAATTCAGATTTTGGAGGTGAGAAATAATATCCTTGATAATAATCAATGCCTATATTTTTAAGCATTTCAAAAATCTCTTTATTTTCTACAAATTCAGCAATGGTTTTTATATTCATCTCTTTTGCAAAAGAAACTATTGTTTGCACTATTATTTGAGAACTTTTATCGTTTATTATGTTTTTTATAAGAGTTCCATCTATTTTAACTCCATTTGGTTCTAATTTTATCAAATAATCAAAATTTGCATAACCACTTCCAAAATCATCTATATAAATCATTGCCCCCATATTTTTAATTTTTTTTAAAAATTCTTTTACTATTTCATTCTCTTTTACATCTTCATTTTCCACAATTTCAAAAGTAATTTTCGATTTGTCTTCTATTAAATTCAATTTATCAAAAATATATTGTCTCATATCTTTATCTTCTATATCTTCCAATGTTATATTTACTGAAATAGATATGTTTTTTTCTATTATTTTTTCAATCACTTTATCAATAACTCTTTTTATTATTTCAAGATAATATCTAGATTTTTTTGCTACATCCAAAAAGAAAAAAGGTGATAATACATTTCCGTTTTCATCAATAAGTCTGACTAATGCCTCATATTTTATTATATTTTTGTTTTTATTCACAATAGGCTGATAAAAGGGAATAATTTTATCATTTTTCAATGCCCATTGGAGTTTTTTAAGCATTTCCAAATGCTCTTTGTAATTTTCCAAATGTTCTATTTCATTGGCAAATACAATCTCTTTTTTCAGTTTTTTTGCCATATCAAGAGCCGATTCGGCCCTTAAAAAACTTTTTTTATAACAACTAACTCCTGCTCTAAATCTAACCACTATTTCATTTTCATTTACTTGATAAGGTTTTTCCAAATCATTAATAATACTTTTTAATTTATTTTTTAAATCGGTTTTATCAATATTTTTATTTTTAAATAAAATGGCAAATTCATCTATACCGATATGATAAAGCTTGAAAGCATAAATTTTTTTTAAATTTTTTAATCTTTCAGCAACTTGTTTTATAAGCTCATCAGCAACTTTGTCTCCAAAATAATAATTTATTTCTTTAAAAGCGTCTATATTGACTAAAACAATTGGATAATTCTTTTTTTCTTCAAAAAATTTATTTCTATTAGGAAGGTTTGTTAATATATGAAAATAATATTTATGATAAAGAGAACCTTGATATTTTTTTATTTTAAAAAATGTTTTATTGATCTGTTTTTTTAGATGTTCAAATTCCTTAAATTTCATTTTGTCTTTAAATATCGGATATTTTCCCTTTTCTGAAAACTTAAAATGATTTAATATTTTATTAATTTCATTCTCTATGTTTTTATGTAGTCTAAAAAAAATAAAAAGTCCTATAAAGAAAAAAATTAATCCTATAGAAATAATAATAGCGAAAATTTTTTTGGCATCACTTAAAACTTTTTGATATGGAAAAACAATAGATATAATGCCTCTTACATCTCCTACTTTATAATTAAAAGCCCTGTTTCCATAAATTTTAACTATTTTTTTATAAATAGGAGCTGGAACGTCTTTAAAGGGAATACCATGGCATTTAAGACATGATTTTTCAATCATTAGTTTTCTGGCATAAAAAACATGCTTTTGATTAAAATATTTATCAGGACCAAAGACTTTAATATATTCTTTTTTGTTTTTATATGTTTTAAAATATTTGATTGCATTAAGCTCAAATGGTTTGGGTTTATCCATACTATTTCTGTATCTGTCGGAAACTTGCTTTACATAAAATTTGTCTTTTCTTAAATTTTTTGCAACCTGATCCGTAACGTAAGCGGGGGTTAAAGCAAAAGGTGAAATATGGGGATTTATTATTTTAACATTAGGAGCAATATCAGATAAATAATGTCTGTAATAAATTATAGTAGTTGCAATGTTTCTTGCCTGAGAAATTTTTTCTCTGATTACTATTTTTGTAATTATTTCAAACAACAAAGACAAAATTAAAAACGCTATGACAAATCCTGTTGCCGCAGTTTTAAAAAACTCTCTTCTTAAACTCATTTAATACTTTTTTAAGAAATTATAACAAATAAAAAGAGAAAAGTTAAATTTCCTCTAAACCGTATTTAATGTGTTTTTGTTTTTTATATTGAGAAATCAAATATCTCCAATAAAGAATAGGAACAACTACAACAGAAAGTAAAGTCGAAGCAAAAACACCGAATATAAGCGCAACTGCAAGTCCTTGCCATACTGGATCAAGCACTATTACAAATGAAGCCAAAATAATTGCAAGCGCCGTTAATATAATAGGTCTAAATCTTGTTGCCGCAGCTTCAATTACCGCTTCGTTTATGCTTCTTCCTTGTTTTATCAAATCATTTGTGAAATCAATCAAAAGAAGTGAATTTCTTACAACAATTCCTGCCAAAGCAATAAATCCTATCATACTTGTTGCAGTAAAATATGTTTTGGAATGGAAAAACGCAAGTGTTATCCAGTTCATTATTGCATGTCCCGGAAGAACTCCGATGAATGTAAGAGGAACAGCCGCAAGAACGATTCTTGGAATTCTGAAATTTTTATAATAAGCAACCATTAAAAGATAAATCAAAATAACCGCTACACCAAAAGCCGCTCCCAAATCTCTGAAAACGTTAAAAGTAAGCTCCCATTCTCCTCCCCATACCAAATTATATGTTTTTCCTGTTTTAAGATCAATGGCTTTGAGATTTAGTCTTGGATTCCCGTCATATATAATTTTATACCCCGGTATTCCTTTATCTTTGAGTTTAAAAAAGACATCCAAAAGCGCATATATACTTCCTCTTTTATTCATTTCACCCGTAACCATTATCATCGGTTTAAGGTCTTTACTTGTAATCATACCATCAAACGGTGCGGGAATAACTTTTACCACTTCTTTTAAAGGAATTAATCTGTGTGTCGTCATAGACATTAATTTGATTTTATTTAGTGCTTCAAGAGTATTTCTATCTTTTTTGTCAAATCTCACAAAAATACCTACCTGATTTTTTTCACTAGGTATATGAGCCACGCTTACAACTGCACCTCTTAATCCCATACCTAAAATTTTGGCAATTTGGTCTGTTGAAATTCCAAGAAGTGCGGCTTTTACTTTATCAGGAACAATTTTATATTTAACTATTTGTCTGTTTCTCATAATATCGATATCTACTACTCTTTTTGTGTGTCGATACAAATCCTCAATATAATTTGCAAGTTTAAGTCTGCCCTCTTCATCACCACCGAATACTTGCATTAAAAGCGTTGCAATGACAGGAGGTCCTGGAGGATCTTGAACAAGTTTGATATTGGCACCTGCAAAAGAACATTGTTTTTGAATTATAGGTCTAAGTCTACTTACCATATCAATTGAGCTTTCTTTTCTGTCTTTTTCTTTAGGATAAAGATTAACTCTTATTTCTCCATAATTTTCACCTTGTTTCATAGAGCTACCTCTAAGAAGCCCATTAAAATCAACTACCCCGCTAATTCCTATAAACTGCTCGAAATCGTGTATTTCTGGCTCTTTACTCAAAATATTCGCTACGCAATCGCTGACTTTTTTGGTTACATCTATACTGGTTCCAACAGGCATATCAATAGTAATATTGAATGTATTTTTATTTGCACTCGGGAGCATTTTGAAAAGAACTATTTTATAAATCGGCAAAGCCATACTTATAATTAATGCTAATATCAAAACAGTAAAAAAGATTATCCTTTTAGGAGTTGAGGTAATAAGAGGATTTATTAAATTATAAAAAATTTTATATGTTTTGGTTTTTCTTATATCGAATTTTTCGTGTTTTCCTTTATGTTCAGGCAGATATTTAACTGCTGCCCAAGGCACAAACATATATGCAACAACCAAAGAAGCTATCATTGCTACAGGCACATTAAAAGGAATTGGCCTCATATAAGGGCCCATCATTCCAGTTACAAAAAGCATAGGAATAAAAGCCAAAATAATGGCAAGTGTTGCTATATTTGTAGGGTTTCCTATTTCGTTGGTTGCAAATACAGCCGCATATTCTCTTGGTTTATCACCTATTTCAAAATGCCTATGAATATTTTCGATAACGATAATAGCACTATCTACTAATAAACCAAGTGAAAGAATTAAAGCAAAAAGTGTAATTCTATTAATAGTTTGACCTGCAAGCATTCCTATAAAAAGAGTTACCGATAAAATCAAAGGAACTGTAATTGCAACAATTAAAGCTTCTTTCCAACCTAGCATGAAAATCAAAAGAATAACGATAATGCCCAGAGAAATAAGCAAATGATTTATCAATTCATTAACAGCATGATTTGCTTTTTGCCCGTCGTTTCTTGTTACATAAAGATGAACATCTTTTGGAAGTGTTTTTTGAAGTTCTTTTGCTTTAGCTAATACGTCTCTTGCTACAAAAACGGCATTTGTTCCTCTCTTTTTTCCTATAAAAATAGTTACTTGATTTAATTTTTTACCTACAGGGAAAGAATAATTTGCTTTTTGTCCTATTTTCGTATCGGTATAAAAACCTTTTCCTGCTTCAAAATATGTTTGGTGTTTGTGCTGATAATCATATCCATCTTCGACTTTTGCAATATCTTTAATATAAATAGGTCTTCCCATATAATTTGCAACGATCAGATTTTCAACATCTTTGATTGAATGGATAAAACCGTCAAATTCAACCGGAATAGCATATTTTTTATTATCTGCACTTCCCAAAGGATAATCTATATTTGCCCCTTTAAGAGCCATAGCAATTTGACCTAAAGAGAGATGGTATGCTGCAAGTTTTTCAGGATTGACGATAATGTTGAACTGTCTTTTATGTCCTCCTTTAATTCCAATAATACTTACATTTTTAACTGCGGCAAGTGGAGTAAGAAGTCTTTGAGCTATTCTATATAGTTGATAATCGTTATATTTTTTACTTGCAACAGCGATTGTTACAATAGGAACTTCATCTATATCAATAGGTTTGATTAAAGGAGGCATAACACCTTTTGGCAATTTATCCATATTTTGCATAACTCTATCATAAAGTTTTGCCATACTTCTTACTTTGTCTTGACCTATTTTAAATCTCACAGTAACAATGCCCACACTATTCATTGCCATTCCGTAAACATGTTTAACGCCAGTCATAGCTTTAAGTGTTCTCTCAAGGGGTTCTACGATAATATTTTGAACTTCTTTGGAACTAGCTCCCGGATACATAACGATTACATTTGCAGCTGGAACGTCTATTTGGGGATTTTCTTCTCTTGGAGTAAACAAAACGGCAATAAGTCCCATTAAGATTAAAGTAATAGCAATTACAGGAGTTAAAGGATTTTTAAGAAACATTCTGGCTAATTTACCAGCTGAATTTAATTTGAGCTCTTCTTCAATATGCTCTAATTCCTCTTCTCTTTTTTTGGCTTGTGATTCTAATTCATTTATTTCATTTTCTAATTTTTTTATTTCTCCAATATCACAAGCCGAACGTTTCATATTTTGTAACTCTTCTTTTTTTTGTTTTATAATCTCTTGCAAATTTTTAAGTTTTTCCATTATAACTCCTATAATTTTTGTCCGTCTTCAAGATTTGCCGGAGGATAAAGGATAACTTTTTTGCCAGCTTGCATACCTTTAACGGCAATATAACTATTTTCCTGTGCAATTTGTGTAACAGGAACAAATTTTGCAATTCCATTGTTATCTACAAAAACACCTACGATTCCATTTCTACTTGTAATGGCGGCAAATGGAACTAAAATAGCTTCTTTTTTAGCAATTACTATTTTTGCTTTTGCATACATTCCCGGCAATAATCCTTTTGTGTTTTCAAATGTATATTTCACTATAAAAGAATGAGTTGCAGGATCGGCACTTGGTATAATAGTTGTTATTTTAGCTTTATATGTTTTTTTGATAGCAGGAACATAAATATTGGCACTCATTCCTATTTTCAATTTGTCTATATCATTTTCCATTACGAAAGATTGAGCTTTTATTGAATTTAAATCACTTAAAATTACAACTGGATATCCCGGAAGTGCCATTTCTGCTACTTTTTTCATTTTTCTTGTAACCACTCCATTTATAGGGGATGTAACTTTTGCATATTTAAGCTGGGCTTTAGCTCTATTTAATCCTGCAAGAGCTTGTTTTAACATACCCTTTGCCATATCGACTTGTTTTTTTCTTATATTCATATTAAGTGTCATTTTTTGAAAATCTCTTTTGCTTACTGCTCCATTTTTATAAAGGTTTTTAAATCTCTCATAATCTCTTTTGGCATCAGCATAAGCCATTTCAGCCATTAAAACAGCACTTTTGGCCTGTAATACAGCGCCTTGTGCCTGAGACAACATAGAATAAATATCGGCAGGGTCTACTTCAAAAAGCAACTGCCCTTTTTTTACCACATCACCTTCTTCAATGGGCATTTTTTTGATAAATCCCATCAATCTTGTTGCCACCATTATTTTATTTTTGGAATATATGTTTGCAACATATTCTCTTGTAATATTAATTCGTTCTTTTTTTGAGAATGCAAATTGATATCCGAATAAAGTCATTACAAATAAGATTAAAGTCAATATTTTTTTCATTTACTCTCCTTTAAAATTTCTCCGATTGCTTTTTTAAGTTCAGCTGCCGCTAGCGCCTCATCATATTTTGCTTTTATAAGTTCAGCTCTTGCTTTTCTTGCTTCAGCTTCTTTCATAAGCCAAACCGTAATGTTTATCATTCCTTGCTTATACATATATGTATATTTTTTCAAAATTTCTTCTGCTAATTCTTTATTTGTTTCTTTTTCTTTTACCAAAGCGGCTTTTGTTTTGAAATTTAAATATTTTTGTTTAACATCAAGAGCAATTCCTTTTTTCATATATTCATAATAATAATTTGTTTGCAGTGCTTCTATTTTACTTTTTTGTATATTGGCATCTCTTGATTTATCAAAAATATTCCATTTAAGTCCTGCCGCTATTAAGTAATAATCTTTTCTAGAATCAATATTGTCAAATTGATTATCATTAAACCCATATTCCAAATGAGCTCCTATTGTAGGATAATTGGCACTTTCTTCAAATTTAACTTTTTTTTGCATTGTTTGGACGTTTTTTTGCATCCATTTCAAATCACTTCTGTTTAAAAGAGCAGTTTTGATTAACTGTTTCAAAGGTTCATTTGGAGGATAAATTACCTTAAAATCTTCAACTCCGGTTATAGTTGGGTCATTGCTTAAAAACTGAAGATAACTAATAGCCAGTTTATATTTATTTTTAGCTTCTATGAGCATAGCATCAACTTCATTATCTCTTTTTTGGGCTTGCAATAAATCTATTTTCGTAGCCATTCCTTGATTATAAAAATCTTTTATCATTTTTACAAAAGAAGCGGTTGTTTTTTTTGCAGTTTTTAGGGCATTTACAAAATATTTGGCTGCAACAGCTCCGTTGTATGCTTTTAAAACTTCTATTGCCAAAGCTTTTTTGTCATGTGAATATTTAAATTTTTGAGCTTGAATTTGCAAAGCGGCCATCTCTTTAGCATATTTTAATTTAAACCCTGTAAAAATAGGAAATTCATAAACCAAACTTGTTTTAAAATTACTTCTAGGTTTTGGATAATTCAGATCTTTTGGTTGGTCTGCTAAAATCCCATTCATTTTACCTGAATACATAGCTGCTAAAAAATCACTAAATCCAAAATCCCTGAATGTAGCCTCTCTGCTCTCAAGCTTCATTCCAAATACATACAAAGCATCATTAGTTCTGCTTACTTGTTCATTGAAAATAAGTTTTCCTAAATCATATCCTTTTGCTTTTTTTAAATCCGCTTTTGCTTTATCAATATTTAATTTTTTTGCCTTTAATTCAAGATTCGAATTTAAAGTCTCTTTTAAAACAGTGTTAAAATCGACATTTTTGGCCATTAAAGCACAAAGACAAGCGGATACTAACAAAAATTTTTTCATACCGCTCCTTTTTAATCCATTTTGAGCGAATTTTACCAAAGTTATCAGATTTATTATATATTATAAGAAAAAGTTATATTATAGTGAAAATGATGAAGTGTTAAGTGAGTAGTGTTAAGGATTAATGTTAAATAATACTTTATTTGTAATTGGTATATTTGTATATTGGTAGAGGTTTAAAGTTGTAAGAGTTAAAATGATATGAAAAAAGTATCAAAGATTATTTGATGAAAAATAAAAAGAGAAGAGTTGAATTTTTAATGTAGAATGTTTAATTTTAAATCGTTTGATTATTTGTTCTTTTTAGACATCCTTTTTCTTTCAGTCGGATCAAGATATTTTTTTCTAACACGAATTGATTTTGGAGTAACTTCTACAAGCTCATCATCCTCTATCCATTCAAGCGCTTTTTCAAGGGTAAGTTCAACTGGTGGAACAAGTTTAATAGCTTCATCACTTCCACTTGCTCTTACATTTGTAAGGTTTTTACCTCTAATAGGATTAACTTCCAAATCATTACTTCTAGAATGCTCTCCCACAATCATGCCATTATAGACTTTATCTCCGGGTTTTATAAACATTTTTCCTCTCTCTTGAAGGTTAAATATTGCATATCCTGTTGCAACTCCGTTTTCCATAGAAATTAAAGCTCCGTTTTTTCTTTTATAAGGTTTGGTTATAGCTGGGCGGAAATCAAGAAAACTTGAATTGAGCACTCCCTCACCTTTAGTATCGGTCATAAATTCTCCTCTATATCCTATAAGACCTCTAGCTGGCATTTCAAATTCAATTCTTGTGCTTCCATCATTCAAAGGCAGCATATTTTTCATAACAGCACCTCTGGTGCCCAGTTTTTCAATAACCGCTCCGCTATATTCATCAGGAACGTCCACAACCACATATTCATAAGGTTCAAGCCTGATGCCGTTTTCTTCTTTTATGATAACTTCGGGACGAGATAGTGAAAATTCAAAATCTTCTCTTCTTAAATTTTCAGCCAAAATCGCAATTTGTAGTTCGCCTCTCCCGCTTACTTTGAATTTACCTTCTCCAAGTTCACTTATTTTCATTGCTATATTTGTTTCCATTTCTTTGAATAATCTGTCTCTGAGTTTGGTGGCGGTTACATTTTTGCCTTCTGTTCCTGCAAGCGGAGAATCATTTACACTCAATATTACACTAATAGTTGGCTCTTCTATATGCAAAGGATCAAGTGCGATAGGATTATCCTTATCGGCTATGGTATCTCCAACATCTATGGCATCAAATCCTGCGACTGCGATAATATCACCTGCTTTTGCCTCTTCTATTTCAATCCTTTCAAGTCCCAAAAATCCTAAAAGCTTGGTAATTCTTCCATTTATTTTTTCTCCATTTGCTTTGATTAATGTTACTTGATCGCCTTTTTTTACTTTTCCATTGAAAATTCTTGCTATTCCTATTCTCCCTACATAATTATCATAATCAAGGGTGAAAATCTGCATTTGAAGAGGTTTGTTTTCATCTCCAGCAGGAGAAGGGATGTATTTTACTATTGCTTCAAAAACAGGTGTCATATCATTATTGTTATCTTCAAGTTCCCATTTTGCAAATCCATTTTTAGCAGCGGCATAAATTATTGGAAAATCAAGCTGATCTTCATCTGCACCCATATTTACAAACAAATCAAAAACTTCATCCACAACCCTATCTGGCTCAGCCGCAGGTTTATCTATTTTATTTACGACCAAAATAGGTTTAAGCCCAAGAGAGAGGGCTTTTTTTACAACGAATTTGGTTTGAGGCATTACCCCTTCTGCAGCATCAACAAGGAGTAAAACTCCATCAACCATTTTTAAAACCCTCTCAACTTCTCCGCCAAAATCACTATGTCCGGGGGTGTCTATGATATTTATTTTAAATTCACCCCATTTAATTGCTGTGTTTTTAGAAAGTATTGTTATTCCTCTTTCTTTTTCCAAATCATTTGAATCCATTACCCTCTCACCAATTTCTTTTCTAGAATCAAGAGTTCCGGATTGTTTAAGAAGCTCATCCACAAGTGTTGTTTTCCCATGGTCAACATGTGCTATAACAGCTATATTTCTAATATTTTTCATTAATTGCCTTTAAAATTTTCGCAATTATATCAAAGTTTTATTTTGGAACATATTTTGCTTATCTTTTAAAAAAGGCAAATTATGCAAACAGCAAAAATTAATTCTTTGTTGGAATTAATAGATATAGATAATAAAAACAAACCTAAAATCAAATC
>CAZIBT010000018.1:10796-11842 GCA_964537435.1 uncultured Nautiliales bacterium
AGAAGAAAAATCACAACTTTTAAAAAATTTTTTGATTAATAATTTTGATATATCGAAAAAAAATTTTTTAACAAAAAATAAATTTGAAATTCCAAAAGAGGAATTTAAATTCAAAAAAAGTTCTCTTAAAATAAACCTTCCACATGAGGAATTTAAAAAAATAAATGAAAAAAAATTTAATGTTCCCCTTGAAGAATTCAAATTTAAAAAAACAAAAACAATTTTACCTTCACATATAGAAATATTAAAAACCCTTTTAAACGATAAAATCAATCAAAATTTAAACG
The DNA here is from genome assembly GCA_964537435.1 of uncultured Nautiliales bacterium. Lineage (GTDB taxonomy): Bacteria > Campylobacterota > Campylobacteria > Campylobacterales > Nautiliaceae > JALTBU01. Next base: position 11,084 of record CAZIBT010000018.1, read on the forward strand.
ATAAAAAACTTCAATTTACCATTCTCCAGCTTCCAAAACCAAAACAAAATGAAATTTTAAAAGAAATTAAAAAAATTTTGATATCAAAATCATCACAAAATAAAAATATACAAACACTTATAAGTCTCAAAGAATTTAAAAATGCAAATAATATTAAAGATATAATAACTTTGACAAAAAAATTTAATTTAAATTTAGCGAAAATTATATTTTCACATGAAAACATAAAAGAAAAAATAAATAATAATTTCAAAAAATATGAAAAAAAATTTGTTTTTAATAAAATTCATTTAAAACACTTTTCCAAAAATATTATTAAACCTGAAAAAGAAAAAATAACTAAACCTATATTAACAAAACTCATAAATAATGAAACAAAAGAATTTGAAAAACCTTCTAAACCAACAAAAAAAGAGCACAAAGAACAATTAAGCGCACAATTGCAACCTAATGAAATAAAAAATAAAATCATTACTGCCAAACAAACACTCAAACATTTTGCTTCAAGTCTTAAAGAAGCCGTTGAAAATTATAAACCCCCTCTTTCAAAACTAACCCTTGAACTTCATCCAAAAGAAATAGGAAAAGTTGAGGTGGTAATTAAACAAAGAGGGGAAAATTTGCAGGTGCAAATTTCTACAAATAATCCAACAACTATCAATTTTTTAACATCCCAGCAGCAAGAGCTTAGAAATAATTTGGTGAATATGGGATTTACAAATATAAATATGGATTTCAATTCAAATAATCAACAAAAAA
>CAZIBT010000019.1:0-11334 GCA_964537435.1 uncultured Nautiliales bacterium
ATTAAAAAATTTCCTTTTTTAAAACCTTTGTTTTTTTAAAGGAAGAAGATGTTTAATTATTTTACTTTACATATAATTGTAGTTATTAGTTGGGTGTTGTTTTTGTTGCATTTTATCAAAGCATTGCAACATGGAAAATATACAGAGAGCTACTTTTTTGGGCTGCTTAGTCTGTTTTTTTTAATAATTGGATTTTTTCTTGGGATAAAACTGATAAATTTAAATATGAATATTTTAAAAACAGGCGGATGGCTGCATCTTAAAATATCATTAGCATCTATTCTTGCTTTGGAAAACATATATTTTTTGTTAAAATTTATAAAAAAAAGGCAATTATCAAAAAAGATACTTGAAATAAGTTATTGGATAAGTTACATAATATTTATATTTATTCTCTATCTTACATTGCAAAAACCATTTTAAAGGATAAAAATGATTGATGAAAAAAGAATTCAGAAGAAGTTAGGGGGTGGTAAAAGGCTCTCAAAACTCGATGCTCCTAAGACTCTCAAAAACGAAGAAAAGGTAATGAGCGATAATGATTTTATTGTTTCTAAAACAGATATTAAAGGATATATTACATATTGCAATAGAATATTTGTAGAAATGGCGGGATGGAGCAGATTTGAGCTTATTGGGGCAAATCACAATATTATAAGACATCCGCATATGCCAAAAATTGCTTTTAAAATTCTCTGGGATTTAATTCAATCAAAAAAAGAGTTTTTCGGTTTTGTTAAAAATTTAAGAAAAGACGGGGGATTTTATTGGGTGTTTGCATATATTACCCCGGATTTGGATATGAATGGAGATATTATAGGTTATTCTTCTTTTAGGAAAAAACCAACCAGAAAAGGTATTGAAACATTAGAACCAATTTATTTAGAACTTGTAGAAGCAGAAAAGATCGGGGGTATGAGTGCCAGTTATGAGCTTTTAAAACAAAAATTAGGAGCTAACGATGAAAACATCGTTGAAAAATACAAAAAATTAGTTTTTGATTTACAAAAAGGATAAAATATGTTTGGATTAAAAAAAGTTAAAAATAATAACTCTCAAGTTTTAGATAAAATAGAAAATGTAGTCCAAAAAGCTTATGAGGGAGAGCTTTATCATAGAATAATAATTGACGGAGAAGAAACCAGAGAGGAAAAAATAGCTTGGAATATCAATGAAATGTTAGACCAAATTGAAGATTTATTGAGAGAAGCTGAAAATACTGTAAAAGGTATTATTGAAGGTGAAGATTACAGATATATTTTACCAAGCGGACTTCACGGCGAATTTAAAAATGTAGCCATTGAATTTCAAAAAGTTTCCGAATCTCTTAAAATTTCCAAAAAAGTCGAATTAATTAAAGATTTGGGTGATAGATTTGAAGAACTTGATGGGGGAATAGGTAAAAATTTGGAAGTTATAGGACATAATATATTTGAAATAGGTTCTTCTTTTAGAGAAATTGCAGTAAAAGTTAATGAAACTTCAAAACAAGCTGATGAAACAGTTGAGAAAATGAAAGAAACAAAAGAAGAATTTGAAATAATGTCTCAAAAAATAAATGAAACTTCAAATGAAGTTGAACAAATGAGTGAACATATTACTTCAATTTCCAATATAGTAGAGCTTATTAAAGATATAGCAGATCAAACTAATCTTCTCGCTTTAAATGCGGCGATTGAAGCGGCAAGGGCAGGGGAGCATGGAAGAGGCTTTGCAGTAGTTGCAGATAATGTTCGAGAACTTGCCGAAAAAACCCAAAAAGCTACTAATGAAATTGCTATTACTATTCAAACACTTCAACAGCAATTTATGAGTATTAATGAAAATACTTCTCATGTTGTAGAGATAGGAAATAATTCTTATAAAGCATTAGAAAATTTTGAAAAATTACTAGCCATTCTTAGAAACAATCTAAACGATGTCAGTAATATTACAGAAAAAAATATGTTAAAACTTATTTTAGTAACATTTAAATTACACCATATAATCTACAAATCTAATGTTTATTCTTCAATTATTAAAGAAAAATTTGATGAAACGGTTTATAAGCTTACTGATAAAACTTGTGCGCTTGGTAAATGGCTCGAAAATCCTAAAATTAAATCTATTGTTAAAAATTTCAAAGGGTATAAAATATTGTTGGAATTGCATCAAACAATTCATAATTTAGGTAGAGAAATTTTGGAAAGAATAAAAAAAGAAGGTATTACCAAAGAAAATGAAGATTCTTATTTTAAAAAAGTTCAAAGTTTAGAAGAAAGCGCTAAAAATATGTTTTCTTTGTTTGAGAAATTATCAGATTATATTGTTAATATAGGTAAAATTGAAGAGATTCTAAAAGAAACAAAGGAAATTTAATGTTAAGATTTGCCCCATCTCCTACCGGAGATATACATATAGGTAATTTAAGGGTTGCAATTTTTAATTATATTGTAGCTCGTCAGAGAAATGAAAAGTTGCTTATTAGGATAGAAGATACTGACAAAGAAAGAAACATTGAAGGTAAAGATAGAGAAATTTTAGAAATTTTGGATCTTTTTGGAATTAAATATGATCAAGTTGTGTATCAATCAAGTAATTTTCATATCCATCAAGAAATGGCAAAAATATTGCTTGATGAAAAAAAAGCATTTGTCTGTTTTTGCACGGAAGATGAGATTGAAATTGAACGTCAAAAAGCAAAACTTGAAAAAAAGCCTTACAGATATTCTGGAAAATGTGAATATTTGGATTCAAAAGAAGTTGAAAAAAAAATAAAAGCCAAAAAACCTTTTGTAATACGATTTAAAAAACCTGAAAATTCTGTGAGATTTAATGATTTAATAAAAGGAGAATTTGAATTTGAACCTTTTGATATTGATAGTTTTGTAATTTTAAGAGCTGATTTAACACCAACATATAATTTTGCATGCAGTATTGATGATATGATTTATGATATTTCTTTAGTTATTAGGGGAGAAGATCATTTAAGCAATACACCAAAACAAATAGCCATAAGAGAAGCTCTTGGATATGATAAGAAAATAAAATATGCTCATCTTCCAATTATTCTTAATGAAGAGGGCAAAAAAATGAGCAAAAGGGATAATGCAAGCAGTGTAAAATGGCTCTTAAGTGAAGGTTTTTTGCCTGAAGCAATAGCAAATTATCTTATATTGCTTGGAAACAATTTTGAAAAAGAAGTATTTACGCTTGAAGAAGCGATTGAATTTTTCGATTTGAGTAAAATATCAAGGGCTCCTGCTAAATTTGATATTGAAAAGCTTAAATTTTTAAATAAAGAGCATATGAAAAAAATAGAAAATCTCTCAAAAGAATTCGGAGTAAATGAAATTTATGAAGAACTTTTGCAAATTTTTAAAGATGAAAGTTCTACATTAAAGCAAGTTAAAAAAAAATTTGATAAAATATTTGAAAAATCAACTGATAATGAATTTAAAAATGAAAGAGAAATAATCAAAAAAGAAATTTTGGAAAACGAGCTTGAAGAGGATTATAACAAATTTAAAAAACGCATTCAAAACAATACTTCTCTTAAAGGAAAAAAGCTTTTTATGCCTCTTAGAGAGCTTCTAATAAATGAAAAACACGGAGCGGAAATTAAAGATTTATATAATGCAATGAAACCATATTTAAAAAATATTGTTAAGGAAAGATAAATGAATGCAATTTTAATAAGCATTTTGCAGTTTATTAATTTAATTATTGGAATTTATATTTGGGTTGTTATAATTGCAGCTCTTATTACTTGGGTTCAGCCAAACCCTTATAATCCAATAGTTAGATTTTTATGGAATGTAACAGAGCCAGTTTATCGATATATAAGACGTTTTATCCCAACAGTAATAGGAGGGTTTGATATAGCACCTATTATTTTAATCTTAGTATTGGAATTTTTGCAAATTTTGATAAATAATATTATAGTGAGACTTTAATTGAGATTTTTTTTATTTTTAATTCCTCTTTTTTTATTTTCCTATGATTTGAAACTCTCTTTTTTGCTAACTAAACCCAAAAGTTATGTTAGGGATTTTTATTTGACTGAGTTTATGCGAGAGACCAATAATTCGGTATTAGCTTTTAAAGCCTTTAGCGCTCTTTATAAAATTAAACTTTTTAAACATACAAAACTCCTATCAAAATTTCCTGAATTTAAAAAGATATATGAATGTATAAATGTTAAAAAAGATTATTTAAGGAATGTTAATATAAGCTGTATTTTAAATAATGGTTTATCGCTTAAGACTATTTCAAAACTTAGTAAAAATGATTTAATTTATCTTTATAAAAAATTGCCTCCTTCAAAACAAAGAAGTGCCGTTAAGGATTTTTTGGATAATAATTTTTCAAACGTATTTAAAAATAGAGATTTGGGGTATTATTTTATGGTTCAGTTTCCCGATAAAAGAATTGATCAATATATAAATAATTTTTCTATTTTTGAAGATAGTTATTTTTATATTTTTGTTAAAAATGCCGTAGTAAATCGATTGAGTAAAATTCAGCATTCTTTGGATAAAATAGATTATAAAAATTTTGATGATAAGACTAAATGGTGGCTTTTTTTAAATTCGATGACGCTTAAAAATTATCAAAGAGCAAAAAAGATTCTTTTATCAATTAAAAATAAAAACAGCAAGATAAATTTTTGGCTTTGGAAACTTACAGGTAAAAAGAAATATTTTGATTATTTACTTTCTAAAACAAGAATAAATTTTTACACTCTTCTTGCTTATGAAAAAGCTAAAAAAAAATTTAAAATAAAAACTGATATTATTTATAATACGATAAAAAATCCCATGTTCAATGAAACTAATCCTTGGGATGTTTTGAAATTTTTTTATAAACTGAAAAATTCAAAGGATCTTTTTGCTTTAGCAAAAAAACTTGATTGTAATAAAACAATGGCACTAAAAGCACTTGTTTTAGATAAAGCATATCATTATAAATATAATTATTTCATAACTCCTAATATATACAATGACAAAAATCTTACTTTAAAGTCATTTGTTTATGCAATTGCAAGGCAGGAAAGTAGATTCATACCTGCAAGTGTCAGCAGAAGTTATGCACTTGGGACAATGCAAATTATGCCTTTTTTGGTTAGAATGTATAAAGGAGATGTATTTAAACAATTTAATTATAAAAACAATATTAAACTTGGTGTAAAATATATAAAGTGGCTTTTTAAAAATTTACATTCTCCTTTAATGGTTGCTTATTCATATAACGGCGGGATAGGGTTTGTTAAAAGAAAAGTTTTGCCTTTTTTTAAATATAAAGGAAAGTTTGAGCCGTTTTTGAGTATGGAACTTATACCTATTGACGAATCAAGAGAATATGGCAAAAGAGTTTTGGTAAATTTTATTGTCTATTCTCACATCTTTGGCAATAAAAGTGTTACTCTTTCAAAAATTATCGGAAAATAAATTTAGCTTCTCCAAAATGTTTGCTTTTATATTCCAAAATATACGGCTTTGATACAGGAGGAAAAGTTACAATATAATATTTCATCCATTTGTTATAAAATGGAAAATATTGATACGGAATATATGAAGGTATGGATGTATTTATTTCAAGAGGGGCTTTGTTATTTAATGTTAAATTATATTCTGAATTAATTAACGTGTTATCAAAATCATTATATACGCCTATTAAAAAAGTTGGATTTTTAAATTTTTCTTGGTATAATGGATTCAAATATATAGCATCAATTAATGCTTTGGTTTCGAGAGAATTTAGTATTTGAGAACGTTCGGTATATTTTAATGTTTTTTCATAAAGCGTATCTTTTTTAAATGCAGTTTTTATAGCACATCCATTTAGAATAAAAAATATTGAAACAAATAAAAAAACAAATTTTTTCATATATCACCTTTTTTGAGTTATTATAACATTTTTGAGTTTTAAAAAAAAGGGAAAATTAATGAAATTTAATGTAATAGGCATAGGAGATTATATAGGAAAATGCATATATGATGAAGCGGAAGACGCTTTAATGATTGATGGTAAAGCGGTGTTAGATTTTAAGAAAAAATATAAAAATTATTTAAAATATACAAAATTTTTAATAAATACCATGCAGGAGAGAAATTGGGTGAGTTTTCAGTTTATCCCAAGAGATTATCAGTTTTTAAAAAGAAAATTTGCTATTATAACCGCTTATAATCCTAAAGATTTAATATTCAATGAATTTGTAAATTTTATAAGAAACACTGAGCTTGAAGGGGTTATTAAAACATTAGGTTTTGAATATATGACAAGTGTGGGTGAGCTTTTTGATTATAAAGAAGAGAGTTTTATAGTATATGATATTTCAAAAGAAGATGCTTTAAATATTGCCAGAAAATTTGATCAGCACACAATATTTTACAACAGCGGCAAAGAAATTACAATTACAAAATGTGATGATAATAAAGATATTTTAAAATATAATTACGAAAAACATTTTAAAGGTTTTTAATGGATGATATAAAAAACAGAAAATTAACGCCCGGGGAGAGAGCCGGAGTAAGTGCGGCACTTTTAATGTTTTTTGGAGTTGGTATGATTATGGGAGGAAGTGCAAGCGGAGAGATGAAGCTTTTTTGGAGCGGTGTTTTATTATTTGCAATTGGAAGTGGGATTGCTCTTTATTTGTTGTTTAGATTTCCATCAAAAAAGGATAATAAAGATTTTTAGATGTATATTGTGTAATGATTTTTCATTTCAAGTTATATGCAATAATTGTATAGAATTTTTAAAACCTGAATTTAGGGAAAAAGATGGTGTTATAAGTTTTTATGATTATGATGAAATAGAAAATCTTTTAAAATACAAATATTCTAAATTTGGCAATAGGGTTTTAAAAATTATTGCAAAACAATCGATTTATAAATTTTTTTCTTTATATCCCCAAAAAGTTAATATAATACCTATTGATGATAATCCAAAAAAAGGCTTTTCCCATACGGCAGTTTTGGCTAGTGTAATAAAAAACCACAATGTTATGTTTGGCGCACTAAGAGCTAGAAATAAAGTTCATTATGCAGGTAAATCTTTGGAATTTAGGCTTAATAATCCTAGAAATTTTGAATACTTAGGTGCTGAAAATATTGATGTGGTTTTAATTGATGATATTTTAACAACAGGTTCTACTATTGCCGAGGCAAAAGAAGTTTTGAAAAAGCATCATGTAAATGTGCTTTTTAGTGTGGTATTAGCCAATTTGCAAAAATAGGTGGTGAGAGTAGGGAAGAGGAAATAGAAAGTTTTAAGTTCTAAGTTTGAAAATTTCAAATGAAAATGTTAAATTTGAGTTTTGAAGTTAAAACTATTCATTACTTACTTTACACTTCATATTACTAATTACAAATAACAAATATACCAATATACCATTATTTTTGATATAATTTTTAAAAAAAGGATATTAATGCAGGTTATTCCAGTAAGAATTGAAGACACACTTGCAAAAAGTTATTTGGAATATTCTATGAGTGTAATTGTAGGACGTGCTCTTCCTGATGTGAGGGATGGGCTTAAACCAGTTCATAGGAGAATTCTTTATGCAATGTATAAAATGGGAATTACTTCTTCTACTCCTTATAAAAAATCAGCAAGAATTGTTGGGGATGTGATTGGTAAATACCATCCGCATGGAGACAGTGCTGTTTATGACGCACTTGTGAGAATGGCTCAGGATTTTTCTATGAGAGAGCCTTTGATTGATGGTCAGGGTAACTTTGGAAGTATCGACGGAGACAATGCGGCAGCTATGCGTTATACAGAAGCTAGACTTACCAAAATAGCAGAAGAGCTACTTAGAGATATTGATAAAGACACGGTTGATTTTATTCCCAATTATGATGGTAGTGAAAGAGAGCCAGTAGTTTTACCCGCAAGATTCCCTAATTTACTTGTGAATGGTAGTAGTGGTATTGCGGTTGGGATGGCTACAAACATTCCTCCTCATAACTTGGGAGAACTTATAGAAGCGTTAATTTATATAATTGATAATAAAGATGCTAAATTAGATGATATTTTGAAATTCGTAAAAGGTCCAGATTTTCCAACAGGCGGTATTATTTATGGAAAAAGCGGAATAATAGAAGCTTATAAAACAGGCAGGGGTAGTATTAAAATTAGGGCAAAACACCATATTGAACATAGAGGTAATAGAGATATTATAGTAATTGATGAACTTCCATATCAGGTCAATAAAGCTAAATTAATTGAAAAAATAAGTGAACTTGTTAAAAATAAAACAATTGAGGGAATAAGCGAAGTTAGAGATGAGAGTGATAGAGAAGGAATTAGGGTTGTAATTGAGCTTAAAAAAGATGCTATGAGTGATATTATTCTTAATAATTTATATAAACATACACAAATGCAGGTGAGTTTTGGTGTTAATATGCTTGCAATTATAGATAAAGAACCAAAACTTTTTAATTTAATGGAAATACTGGATACATTTATAAAATTTAGAAAAACGGTTGTTATAAGAAGAACAATTTATGAACTTCAAGAAGCTAAAAAAAGAGCTCATATATTGGAAGGCTTGAGAATAGCTTTAGCAAATATAGATGAGGTTGTTGAATTAATCAAAAAATCTGCAGATACAAAAGAAGCAAAAAGTAAATTAATTGAAAGATTTGAGTTAAGTGAAATTCAGGCTCAGGCTATTTTGGATATGAAATTAAGCAGACTAACATCTCTTGAGATAGAAAAAATCGAAAAAGAATATAACGAACTTATGGAAAAAATAGCCTATCTTAATTCTATTTTGAAAGAAGAGAGCGTTTTAAATTCTGTTATCAAAGAAGAATTTGAGGAAATTAAGAAAAAATATGCAAATCCAAGAAGAACAGATATTGAAGATGATTATGATGAAATTAACATTGAAGATTTAATTCCAAACGAGGATATGGTTTTGACAATTACTCACAGGGGATATGTTAAAAGAGTTCCTTTAAATGTTTACGAAAGACAAAACAGGGGTGGTAAGGGCAAAAAAGCGCTTACAACATACGAAGATGATTTTATAGAGGATTTTTATATTGCAAAAGCACATGATACATTAATGATTATTACAGACAAAGGACAACTTCATTGGTTAAAAGTTTATAAAATACCAGAAGGTAGCAGAACCAGTAAAGGAAAGGCAATAGTCAATTTAATTAATCTAAATCCAGATGAACAGATTCAAACAATTATTAAAACAAGTGATTTTGATGAGAATAAATCTTTGGCGTTCTTTACCAAAAACGGCATTGTAAAAAGAACTAATTTAAGTGAGTTTAAAAATATAAGAAGCACAGGAATAAGGGCTATTACAATAGATGAGGAAGATGAACTTGTAACGGCAAAAATAGTTAATCCTGATGATAAGGAACTTTTTATTGTTACTAAAAAAGGACAGGCAATAAGATTTCCTGTTGATGCCGTGAGAGAGATGGGAAGAAATGCTAGAGGTGTTAGCGGAATTAAATTCAAAAAAGATGATGATGAGGTAGTTGGAGCACTTTCACTAAGAGATGAAAACCAAGAGATTTTAACCGTTAGTGAAAAAGGATTTGGAAAAAGAACACAAGCTTGCCTTTATAGACTTACAAATAGAGGAGGAAAAGGCGTAATTGCAATGAAACTTACAAACAAAACAGGAGATTTGATAGGTGTGGTTGCCACAGAGAAAGAGCATGATTTAATGCTTCTTACAAGTTCAGGTAAAATGATAAGGGTCAGTATTGATTCAATATCAAAAACAGGTAAAAACACTCAAGGCGTAAGAATTGTCAAACTTGATAATAATGATAAAGTTGTAAGTCTTGCTAAAACTCCAAGTGAAAAAGAGGAAGAGCTGTTAATAAATGAAGAATAATGCCGATTTAAAAAGAAAAAGGATCTTAATGAAAAAAGTTTCTTTATCTTTTGTTTTAATATTTTTAGTAGGATGTAGTTGTGCAACTCCTAATACTTCATTTACTAAAAAATTACTTCCACCAAAAAAAAATTTGCAAATAGCAGTTAATAAATATATTGTCTTCAGAGTTGTAGGGACTGGAGTGGCTCCGTGTGAAAATATGTGCAATATGGCTGAAGCTAAGGTTTTAGCAAGAAGAGCTGCAATATTAAATGCTTATGAAGAACTAGCAGAAAAAATTTATGGAATAGAAATCAACGGAGAAGATAAAATTAAAAATATGATGAGCTCGAATAATCAAATAAGTGCAAATGTCAAAGGTTTGGTGAAAGGTGCTGTAATTGAAAATGAGGACTTTAAAAATGGGATATATTATGTTACGATGAGTGTAAAATTAAATGCAAAAAATTGGAATAATAATCTTAATATTAAATAATTTTCTTTTTGGGGATTATTTTATCTCTTTTGATTTTACTTCTCTTAATTCTAAAATAATTACTTTTCATTTTAACTGTTCAAAAGCTATGGTTGAGAGTTACACGAAAAAAAGATTTTTGTTTAAATTTAAAACCCCTTATAAAAACATCAAAAAAATTTGTAAATTTCAAAAAAATAAAATAATAGACAATCTTTTAAAAGAAAAATTTCGTATAAATGCATATATTTTAAAACGAAATAATTATATTGTTTCGAGAGAGAAAGGAGTTTATTTGCCAAAACGTTTTGATATTATTATAAAAAATAATTATGCTTATTTTTATATTAAAGGAGAAAATTGAAAATAGCGATTGTAGAAGATGATATTAATATGAGAAAATCCCTCTCTCTTGCACTTAAAGAAGAGGGATATGAAATAATTGAATTCAAAGATGCTGTAAGTGCTCTTAAAAAGCTAGATGAAAGTGTGGATTTGATTATCACAGACATAACTATGCCTAAAATGGATGGTATAGAATTTGTAAAAAAACTGGGCTGTAAGTATGAAGTAATAATGATTACCGGTAATGCTTCGCTTGAGAGAGCAATTGAATGTATAAGACTAGGGGTTAAAGATTTTTTGACAAAACCTTTTGAAATTGAGGATTTGATAAAAGCGATTGAAAATAAGAAAATTTATAAGGAAAAAACCAAAAACAAAAAAATTATCATTGAACCTAAATTTATTGTAAAAGATAAAAATACCTTAAAAATTTTGGAAATTGCTAAAAAAGTTGCGACAAAAAATGTTAATGTTTTACTTTTAGGCCAAAGCGGTGTTGGAAAAGAAGAATTTGCAAGATTTATTCATAATAACTCAGGTAGGAAAGGTAAATTTATAGCAATAAATATGAGCGCTATTCCTGAAAATTTAATAGAAAGCGAACTTTTCGGATTTAAAAAAGGCGCTTTTACAGATGCAATCGGTGATAAAAAAGGACTTTTCGAACTTGCTGAAG